>JAFSIU010000140.1 GCA_017439615.1 Bacillota bacterium | reverse complement strand
CCAGTTTTCAGTCGAAAAAGCAAATACCGTCAAATACTTTATGCCAAGTCGACGCGACTCCTCAACGGTTTTGCGCAAGGCCTCTGCTCCAGCCTTATGCCCTGCAAAGCGGTTCTGTCCCCTTTGCTGCGCCCAACGGCCATTGCCATCCATAATCACCGCGATATGACAAGGCAGTTTCTGCATATTGATTTTTTCAAGTAATTGTTCGTTTATCAAAAGTGAGCTCTCCAAAAAAATCCTTCTTTTAATTATCGCATATTCAAAGAAAAAAATCTACTTAAATATATTATTTCGTTTTTGGAAGAAATATAAACTCATTCATCAGATTATATATCCACCGTCCACACTCAAAACCTGACCCGTTATGAAGCCTGCCTGCTCATCATTGACAAGGAAGCAGACTGCATTGGCAATATCTTCGCCTGCCCCCATTCTTTCTATCGGTGTTTCATTGATCATCTGATGTTTATCTTCATCACTAAGGCAGGCATTCATCTCGGTATCAATGAGTCCGGGGGCAATGCAATTCACCCTAATGCCGCTGGGACCCACCTCCTTGGCAAGAGCCTTTGTGAAGCCGATAACAGCAGCTTTGGAAGCTGAATAAAGAACCTCGCAGGAGGCGCCCGCAATACCCCACATGGATGAGATATTGATAACGGAGCCGCTTTTTTGTTTTATCATTGCAGGAAGTACTGCCTTGGTGCACAAAAAGACACCCTTCATATTTATATCAAAAATATGGTCATAATCTTTTTCGGTCATATCCTGCAAAAGTCCGTGTGATGAGATGCCTGCATTATTCACCAAAAGGTTTATCTCTCCGCTGATATCAAGAACCTGCTGAATCATCTTTTCAACCTGAGCAGCATCACACACATCAGCACAAAAGGCCTCTGCTTTGCCGCCTGCATTTCTGATATTCTTCACAACTTGCAGGGCTGCCTCCTCGTTTTTGCAGAAATTAACCGCAACAAAATAGCCTTCTTTTGCCAATTTCATAGCAATCGCCGCACCAATGCCGCGTGAAGCACCTGTTATAACTGCTGTTTTCAAAACAATTCCTCCTGACAGGTTTTCTTGATAAAAATATAACAAATTTTGGTCGCAAAAGCAAGACAGCCGCCCGAATAACTCGGGCGGCTGAGCGAAAGAACAAATTAAACTTCCAGAATATCCTTTTCCTTTTGTTTGAACATTTCATCGATTTTCTGGATAAATTTATCTGTGGTCTTTTGTGCATTTTCGAGACCGTTTTTGACTTCATCCTCGGTTGCTTCTTTGCTCTTTTCCAAAGCCTTGATATCATCATTGATATCGCGGCGGATATTGCGGACTGCGACCTTGGCTTCCTCGGCCTTTTTGCTTGCGGTTTTGACCAATTCCTTGCGGCGTTCCTCAGTGAGCTGAGGGATATTGATGCGGAGAACTGCACCATCGCTGTTGGGATTGAGGCCCAGATCAGATTTCATGATTGCTCTTTCAATCGCAGGGATAAGAGATTTATCCCAAGGCTGAATAACAATCATACGGGGTTCGGGGCAGGAGATATTGGCAGTTTGTCTGATGGGAGTGGGGGTGCCGTAATAATCAACCATAACCTTGTCCAAAATGGCAGGGTTGGCTCTGCCCGCTCTCAATGAGGCGAATTCGCCGCGGAGATTCTCAATGGTTTTGTCCATTCTTTGTTCTGCGTCATTCAAAATAGTTTTAAGCATATTATTCACCTCCGATAATAGTACCGATATTCTCGCCCATAACAGCGCGAAGAATATTGCCTTCTTTTGTTAAATCAAAAACGATAATTGGAATATGATTATCCTTGCACATGGTTGCAGCAGTTGCATCCATAACACCCAAGCCCATATTCACAACATCCAGATAGGAAAGCTTGTCGAAAAGCTTGGCATCGGGATTCTTCTTGGGATCGGAATCATAGACTCCCGCAACCTGCTTTGCCATAAGAATAACTTCGGCATTGATCTCGGCAGCACGCAAAGCGGCTGTGGTATCAGTGGAGAAATAGGGGCTGCCTGTGCCTGCGGCAAAAATCACTACTCTGCCCTTTTCAAGATGTCTGAGAGCACGGCGGCGTATGTAGGGCTCGGCAACCGATTTCATTTCGATTGCAGTCTGAACCCTTGTTTCTACACCTATATGCTCCAAAGCATCCTGCATTGCCAAAGAATTCATTACGGTTGCCAGCATACCCATATAGTCGGCAGTGGCTCTGTCCATACCTGCGCCATAGCCTGCCACACCGCGCCACATATTGCCACCGCCGATAACAAGGCATATCTCGGCACCTGTGGCATGGGCATCCTTGATTTGGCGAGCGATATTGTTCACTGTTGAATGATCAATACCGACACCTTTGGCCCCTGCCAGAGCCTCACCGCTGATTTTCAGTAAAATCCTTTTATACTTAGGCTCTTGCATATTGGCCTCCAATTATTTCTTTGCAGTCATTGCTGCAACTTCTTCAGCCAGATTGCTCTGTTTCTTTTCGATGCCTTCGCCGACAACGAAGCGGGCGAAACGGCGGATGGAGATGTTTTCACCGATTTTTGCGATCTTGTCAGTTACAAGCTGCTGAATGGTGATATCGGGATTCTTAACAAAGGGCTGTTCCAAGAGGCAGACTTCTTTATAATATTTTTCGATTTTGCCTTCAACAATCTTTTCGACCATATTGGCGGGTTTGCCTTCATTGATGATCTTTGCGGTCTGAACTTCTCTTTCTCTTGCCAAGAGTTCGGGATCGAGTTCTTCTCTTCTGACGCATTCGGGAGAAGCGGCAGCGATATGCATTGCTACATCATGGCAGAATTCTTTGAATTCGGGGTTAGAAGCAACAAAGTCGGTTTCGCAGTTGATCTCAACCAGAACACCGATGCGGCCATTGCCGTGGATATAGCTTTCGACAACGCCTTCTGCAGCGATTCTGCCGGCTTTCTTAGCTGCTGCTGCCAAGCCTTTTTCACGAAGAAGGTCGATAGCCTTTTCGATATTGCCGTCAGTTTCGGAAAGTGCTCTCTTGCAATCCATCATACCTGCGCCGGTTCTTTCTCTCAAATCTCTTACCATTTCTGCTGTAATAGCCATTTTAAATTCCTCCTCTATATATCTATTATTATTGAATATTAAACAAAAAGGCAGGAAATCCTGCCTTTTATCACAAATTATTCGGCTGCGACTTCGACAGCTGCTTCTTCAATTATTTCTTCTGCGGGAGCTTCTGCTTCAGCTTCGGCATTGCTTACGCCCTGTCTTGCTTCGATGATAGCATCAGCCATTTTGCCGGCAATGAGTTTGACTGCACGGATAGCATCATCATTACCGGGGATAACATAATCAACTTCATCGGGATCGCAGTTGGTGTCAACGATAGCAACGATCGGGATATTCAGGCGGCGAGCTTCAGCAACAGCAATGCGTTCTTTGCGGGGATCGACTACGAACAAAGCACCGGGGAGCTTCTTCATATCTTTGATACCGCCAAGGAATTTTTCCAATTTGGCTTTTTCGCCGCGGAGCTGTGCAACTTCCTTCTTGGGAAGCAATTCAAAGGTGCCGTCTTCTTCCATCT
>JAFSIU010000139.1 GCA_017439615.1 Bacillota bacterium | reverse complement strand
TATCGGTTATAACAAAGTACAAAGAGAAATCGCCCGTACCTTGGGTTTGGGCAAAATGCATTCTTCCGCTGTTCAGGAGGATACTCCCGATATCATGGGCAAAATCGCCAAGATCGCTCATTTGGTAACAGTGGAAAAAATTTCCGAATAATTAATCCAAGGGAGGTGTGTATATCATGAATCTCAGCCAGTTAAGTCCCGCTCCCGGTTCTCGTCCCAAAGCAACAAGAGTCGGTAGAGGTATCGGCTCCGGTCAGGGTAAAACCTCTGCCCGTGGTCATAAAGGTCAGATGGCCCGCTCCGGCGCCAAAAGACGCGTAGGCTTTGAAGGCGGTCAGATGCCTTTGCAGAGACGTATCCCCAAGAGAGGCTTCACCAATATCTTCAGAAAAGAGATCGTTGAAGTCAATGTGGATCGTTTGAATGTTTTTGAAGACGGTGCTGTTGTCAACTGCGTAAGCTTGGTTGAAGCAGGTATTGTCAAAAATGTCAAAGACGGCGTAAAAATTCTCGGTAACGGTGAACTCACCAAGAAATTAACCGTTGCTTTGCCCACTTCTGCAAGTGCTGCCGAGAAAATCGTTGCAGCCGGCGGAAAAGTAGAGGTGATATAAGTGCTGAAATCTCTTGCGTCTGCCTGGAAAATCAAGGAGCTGCGTCAAAAAATTATTTTCACCTTATTGATGTTCTTAGTCTTTCGTATCGGCGCTCATATCCCCGTTCCCGGTATTGATAGAGCATTGATCGGTGACCTGTTCAGTTCCGATATTTTCGGTTTTCTGGATATCGTCTCCGGCGGTTCTTTGAAATCTGTCTCTATCTTTGCAATGGGTATCATCCCTTATATCAATGCTTCGATTATTGTTCAGCTTCTGACAATGGTCGTTCCCTATTTTGAAAAGCTTCAGAAAGAAGGCACCGAAGGCCGCAAGAAGATGACTCAGATCATCCGCTTCAGCACTGCCGGTCTGGCTTTGCTCCAGGCCATCGGTATGGCTTTCTATATGAAGAACTATCTTATCTCCGGCGGTTATATGATTCCCGTAATCATCACTCTCACCGCAGGTACTATGTTCCTTATGTGGATCGGCGAGCAGATCACCGATAAGGGTATCGGTAATGGTATCTCCCTCATCATCTTGGCAGGTATCGTTTCCAAGATTCCTTCCGGCGCAATTGCTGCTTACCAGTATCTCGTAGCAGGAACCTTGAACATCTTTATGCTTCTCCTTCTTCTTGCTGCAGCACTTCTCATTATCGCTGGTGTTGTATGCGTTCAGGAAGGTCAGAGACAGATCAATGTTCAGTATGCCAAGAGAGTTGTCGGCAGAAAGGTTTATGGCGGTCAAAGCACCCATATTCCTATGAAGGTCAACCAGGCAGGCGTTATTCCGATCATCTTCGCCTCCTCCTTCCTGCTCCTGCCCGCAACCATCGCAGGCTTCTTCCCCAACAGCGGCTTTGCTCAGGGTGTTGTCAATGTTTTGAGCTTTGATCATCCTGTGTATATGATTCTTTATTCGCTGTTGATCATCGTTTTCACCTATTTCTATACTGCAGCAACCTTCAATACCAATGATGTTGCTGACAATCTGAAGAAATATGGCGGCTTTATCCCCGGATTGCGCCCCGGCAAGCCCACTGCAGAATATCTTGATAAGATTCTGTCCCGCTTGACCTTTGCCGGTGGTATCTTCCTCGTTCTGATTGCTCTTATGCCTAACCTGGCAATGGCAATCAGCGGAATCAATATTTCCTTCGGCGGCACCTCCTTGCTGATCGCAGTCGGTGTTTCGCTCGAAACCATGAAGCAAATCGAATCCCATTTGCTCATGCGCCACTATGAAGGCTTTATGAAATAAGGAGGCTATCTATGCGTATAGTTTTATTGGGTGCGCCCGGTGCCGGTAAAGGCACTCAGGCCGAATCCTTAGTCAAAAAGCTGAATCTCCCGCATATCTCCACCGGTGATATGTTCCGTGCAGCTATCAAAAACGGCACTGCTCTCGGTTTAGAGGCAAAATCCTATATGGATGCCGGCAAGCTGGTTCCCGATGAATTGACCGTTGGTATCATCAAAGAAAGAATCAGCGAGCCCGATTGCAAGGAAGGCTTCATCCTTGATGGTTTTCCCCGCAATGTTGCTCAGGCAGAAGCTCTCGAAGTTATGCTTGCCGAGCAGAATGCTCCTTTGGATGCTGCATTGAACATTGATGTTCCTCTGGAGAAAATCGTTACCCGTCTTACCGGCAGAAGAATGTGCAAAGATTGTGGAACCATTTTCCACATTGCTTTCAATCCTCCCAAGGAAGAGGGCAAATGCGATGCTTGCGGCGGTGCTTTATATCAGCGCTCTGACGATACAGTCGAGACGGTTACCAACCGCTTGAATGTATATACCGAGCAAACCGCTCCCGTTATCGGTTTCTATGCTGAAAAGGGTCTGCTCCGTGATGTAAACGGCGATCAGGATATCGACAAGGTAATGATCGCAATGGGCGAGGCTCTTGGACAGCAATGGAATTAACCTTTGCTTAAGCTTTAGCCAAGCTGTTGAATTCATAATCTTTTAAGGTGAAATGAATGAAACATTATCTTAATGACGATTGTGCTGCCGAATTTGTTATAGGGCAGCTGGTCCGTTCCAAAAGCGGACGAGATAAAGGCTGTTATTATTTGGTTATCGGCTTGGAGAAGACCTTCCTTCTCCTTGCTGATGGCCGCAAACGCGGAGCACAGAATCCCAAAAGGAAAAATATGCGTCATGTGCAGAAGACCCATTGGGTAGCGGCTGATCTGAATGAGCTTCTGCTACAAGGCAAAGAAATCAAGGATCTTGAGATCCGCAATGGACTCAATGAATTAATGATTAAGGCAAAGGAGGGATAAAATGAGCAAGCAAGACGGAATTGAAATGGACGGTACTGTGATAGAGCCGTTGCCCAATGCCATGTTCACTGTAGAATTGGCAAATGGCCACAGGGTGCTGGCTCATGTTTCCGGCAAAATCAGGATGAATTTTATCCGTATTTTGCCCGGCGACAAGGTAACGGTGGAAATCAGCCCTTATGATCTTAAAAGGGGCAGGATTACCTATCGCTATAAATAAAGTTTCTTAAGACTCTATTATAAAGGAGGTTTCATAAATGAAGGTTAGAGCTTCCGTTAAACCTATTTGTGAAAAATGCAAAGTTATCAAAAGACACGGCAAGGTAATGGTCATCTGCACCAATACCAAGCATAAGCAAGTTCAAGGCTAATAGCAGGAGGTGTAATGTATTAATGGCTCGTATAGCTGGTGTTGACCTGCCCAGAGAAAAAAGAGTTGAAATCGGTTTGACCTACATTTACGGTATTGGTCTTCCCACCTCTCAGAAAATTCTGGCAGAAGCAGGCGTTAACCCTGATATCAGAATCAAAGATTTGACCGAAGATGAAGTTGGCAGAATCAGAGAAGTTCTCGATAAAACCTGCCATGTAGAGGGTGACCTCCGCAGAGAAGTTTCCCTGAATATCAAGAGACTGACCGAAATCGGTTGCTATCGTGGTATTCGTCATCGTCGTGGT
Organism: Bacillota bacterium; assembly: GCA_017439615.1. Lineage (GTDB taxonomy): Bacteria > Bacillota > Dehalobacteriia > UBA4068 > UBA4068 > RGIG3181. The sequence goes on along the minus strand of JAFSIU010000139.1, from coordinate 3,597 downwards.
CTGCCCGTTCGCGGTCAGAAAACCAAAACAAATGCACGTACCCGCAAAGGTCCCAAACGTACCGTAAGCGGCAAGCGTAAGAAGTAAGAAAGGGGGTAAGCATTAATGGCTAAGAAACAAACCAGAAGAAAAAAGGAGAGAAAGCATATTGAGCAAGGTGTTGCTCATATCCAGTCTTCCTTCAACAACACTATCGTAACTATCACTGACAAAGCAGGCAATGCTGTATCTTGGGCATCTGCCGGTGGCCAGGGCTTCAAAGGCTCCCGTAAGAGCACTCCCTTTGCTGCACAGATGGCTGCTGATGTTTGCGCCAAAGAGGCAATGGAACATGGTATGCGTCAGATCGAATGTCTTGTAAAAGGTCCCGGTGGCGGCCGTGAAGCTGCTATCCGTGCATTACAGGCTGCAGGTTTGGAAATCACCATGATCAAGGATGTAACCCCCATTCCCCATAATGGCTGCAGACCGCCCAAAAGAAGAAGAGTTTAGGAGGTATCGCTTAAATGGCAAGATATACAGGTTCTGTTTGCAGACTTTGCCGCCGCGAAGGTACAAAATTGTATCTCAAAGGCGACCGCTGCTATTCTCAAAAATGCGCTATTGTAAAGCGTAATTATGCTCCCGGTCAGCATGGTCAGGGCAGAAAGAAAACTTCCGAATACGGTTTGCAGCTTCGCGAAAAGCAGAAAGTTCGTCGTATCTACGGAGTATTGGAAAATCAGTTCAGAGCTTATTTCGATAAGGCTGAAAGAATGCAGGGCGTAACAGGTGAAAACCTGTTGAAGCTCCTCGAGTTCCGTTTTGACAATGTCGTCTATCGTCTTGGTTTCGCCAGCTCCCGCGTTGATGCTCGTCAGCTCGTAAGACATGGTCACTTCACCTTGAACGGTAAGAAGGCAAATATCCCCTCCATCCAACTCAAAGTCGGTGATGTTGTTGCTATCACTGAAAAGAGCATGGATTCTCCCAAGCTCAAGGCATTGGCAGAAACTGCCGGTACCCGCGTTGTACCTGCTTGGCTGGAATTAAATAAGGAAGCTTGCTCCGGTAAAGTTATCGCTGCTCCCGCAAGAGCCGATATCGATGCTGAAATCAATGAGCAGCTGATTGTTGAATTGTACTCCCGTTAATAGTTTGTGTTTTGCTTAAAGGAGGGCATATTTAGTGTTTGAAATTGAAAAGCCCAAAATTCAATGTATAGAAAAAGCAGCCGACAATACCTTTGCCAGCTTTTCCGTTGAACCCTTGGAAAAAGGCTATGGTATCACGCTGGGCAATTCGCTGCGCAGAGTGTTGTTATCTTCACTGCCCGGCGCTGCGGTAACGGGTATCAAAATTGACGGTGTTCAGCATGAGTTTTCTACTGTGCCCGGTATGGTTGAAGATGTTGTGGATGTTGTTTTGCATATGAAGGAATTATCCGTCAAAATGTATTGCGATGAACCCAAAACTCTTTATATCAGCGCCAAAGGTCCTTGCACAGTTTATGCTTCCGATATTGTATGCACCTCTGAGGTGGAAATCATTAACCCCGATTGCTATATCGCAACTCTTGACAGCGATGGTGAACTCAATATGGAGATCACTGTTGCCAAGGGCAGAGGCTATGTCATGGCAGACAAGAACAAGCCCGAGGATGCTTCCATTGGCTTCATTCCTGTCGATTCCTGGTATTCCCCTGTCAAAAAGGTTAATTATATCGTAACCGACACCCGTGTTGGTCAGCAGACAGACTATGATAAGCTGACTCTCGAGGTTTGGACAAACGGTATCATTTCTCCCGATGAGGCGGTATCTAGCTCCGCTAATATTTTGCGTGATTATCTCAAACTGTTCCTCGGTCTTACTGATTGGGTTCCTGATGAAATCACCCTCATCGAAAAGGAAGAAGAAGTCAAGGATAAGCTCCTTGAAATGTCCATCGAAGAGCTCGATCTCTCCGTCCGTTCTCAGAACTGCCTGAAACGCGCCGGCATCAATACCACTCAGGAATTGGCACAGCGTACTGAAGAGGATATGATGAAAATCCGCAATCTCGGCAGAAAATCACTTGAAGAAGTGATGAACAAAATGGCCGAACTCGGCCTCAGCTTGAAAAAAAGCGATGATTAAAATTCCATACAAGGAGGAAAGGTAAATGGCTTATCGCAGATTAGGCGTCAAAAGCGGTCATCGTAAAGCAATGCTCCGCAATATGACCACTTCTTTGTTGAAGTATGGCAGAATCGAAACCACCGAGGCTCGCGCCAAGGAGTTGAAGAGTGTTGCCGATAAAATGATCACCTTGGGCAAAAAGGGCGACCTCGCAAGCCGCAGAGCTGCTCTTGCTTATATCATGGAAGAAGATGTAGTAACCAAGGTCTTCACCGAATACGCTGAAAAGTATAGCGACCGTCAGGGCGGCTATACCCGCGTTATGCGTCTTGACAACAGACGCGGCGATGCTGCAAAAATGTGCATCGTTGAATTGGTCTAATTCCAATCACCAAACAGGGCAAGGATTTCTCCTTGCCCTGTTTTTGTTATTCTATTGCTTTTAATACTTTTGATATTAGCCCTAAATCAAATGATCGACTTCAAAAGTTTACTAATATTTGATAAAAGATTAAGTGTCAGATGACATTGATGCAGTCATTATGTATATCGGTAAACATAAAAAGGCAGTGTTCTTAAGAACACTGCCTTTTGGGCATTTGATATATGTTTAATTATCCAATAGGCTCAAAGTCGGCAACACCGTGCTTGCACAGCGGGCAGATATAGTCAGCAGGGAGCTCATCGCCTTCATAGACAAATCCGCAAACCTTGCAGACATAGCCTTTTTTGCCTTCGGTTTTGGGTTTCGGTTTGACATTGTCAAGGTAATAGTTGTAGGTCATGGTGGGAACATTGCTCATGACGCGGGCTTCTGTTACCTTGCAGACGAACATGCCGTGGGTATCAAGATCGATATAATTTTCAACTTCCAGAGACATAAAGGCGTTGATATATTTGGGAAGGAATACCAAGCCATTGTCGGAGCGAAGAGGTGTGCAGCCGGCGAATTTGTCGGTGTCTCTGCCGCTCTTGAAGCCAAATGCTTCAAAAACTGCAAAGGGAGCTTCTTCGGAGAGGCAGTTGACATTCATCTTGCCGCTTGCCTTCACAACATCATGGGAGTAGTTTGCCTTATTGATAGCAACACCTACGCGGTTGGGGGTGTTGGTCAGCTGAGTTACAGCATTGACGATGATGCCGTTATCCTTCTGGCCGTCATTGCTGGTAACAACATAGAGTCCGTAGCCGATCTTGAAGAGAGCGGTGAGATCATTCTTGTCAGCCTTTTCATTGCTTTGTGCAACATATTCCTTGCAAAGAGCATCAGCCAAAGCAACAAGCTGTTCGCGGCTCTTTTCATTGAGAGCAGATTTGATCTGAACGACAGGGGAGAGGATATTCAGCTTTTCGCTTCCGGCGAGCATTTCCTTCATGACGGAAGCAGCCATAGGAGCCCAGGAGCCGTTTTCGATCAGACCGATGGTGCGGTTCTGGAAGTTTCTTTCGGTGAGGTGATGAATGAATTCATGCATAAAGGGGAAGATGTCAGCATTATAG
>JAFSIU010000138.1 GCA_017439615.1 Bacillota bacterium | reverse complement strand
TTTAGTGCATAAAAATAACTGTTTTACGAGCACCGACCATATATAACAGGCGGGTTTTTTCTTTTTATTCATTTGTTATGAAGAACATATCTCCTTCATGATAGATCTCGATAATACATTCATGATGCCTGCGGTCAAACATAATATATCCGTTATACTTGGTGAGGTTATATCCATAGCTCTCATCCATGATGGAAAAACCGAAAGTATCATGCGCTTCGAGGAAATCTCTCAGAAACATTTTTTCACCTGCAAAGGTGCGATATTGCCATCGAGCCCCAAAAGATAAATATAGCAGAAATCCTATTGCACATTATGAAATTCGATATATCCATCCGGCTGCGAATATGGCGGCGTTGTTTTAACCATGCCCGATTGCGTACGCAGAATCACATCTTCCCCCACCGCCTCAATGGCGATAACATTCATATCATGCAGGCTATATGCTGTTTCAAAGTTTTTGCGAAGAGTTCTTTTCATATTCTCTTTTCCCTTTCAGATTTTGTGATATTCTGCCGCCCTTTCTGAAATGAATTGTCTGAATTCATAGAAATCCTCGGCGAGCTCTGCTTTTGCAATAGCATCACCTTTTCATCAAAGAAAAGGAGAAGGATATCTTCGGCTTCAATGATATATTCAAGGCTTGCATAGGGTATCAGCTCATTATCTTCAGCGGCTGTGATTTTCATTCCCGATTCATCAAAAGCAATGCTTGCGGCAGCCCTTTTCCCTTGCAAAAGCAGCTTTGCAGATTTATCGAAGCGATTTGCCTTATGCTTGCGGCTGCGCCAAAGACCCCCGATGCCTGCACCGATTGCGGCTGTACCGACCAAAAGCGGCACAAGCAGTTCTTGCGGCTTAACAAGACCGGGCACAAACAGAAAAATACCCAAAAGCAGACAAAGAATGCTCATTAGCCTTGTGCGCAAGCGGCTTTTTTTCTGCCCCTTTGCAGAGGCATTGAGCTTGTCTGTATATCGCCACAGAGCAGGAGCTTGCTTTCTGGAAAGCATCTCTGTTCTTTTTTTCAGGGCCTTGCTTGTCTGCGGCAGCAGCTTATTGCTGTCAAGATCGGAAATATGGAAAATATATTGCTTGCTCATTCTGCAATCAGCTCTTTTTGCCTTGAATTAAAAAACACTTTTATACAATTCATTTCAGCACAGAATACAGGCATGGGCAATATTATTGAAAGCGGGGCAGGTCTTTTGACCTGCCCCGCTTTTTCATTTATGTAATTATTATTTTTTTACTTTGTCCTTGCCGATGATGATAAAGACGATAGCAGAAACAGCCATCAGCATCGGATAGAACATATAAGGTACGATTTCCATTGAGCTGACTGCAGCACCGCCGCTCAAAAGTGCGGTCGCGCCGGCAGCGGCATAAAGCAGCTGTGCGCCATAAGGCAGCAGACCCTGCACCACGGAGGAGAAAATGTCGAGCAGGGAAGCGGTGCGGCGAGGATCAATTTCATATTCATCGCTGATTTCCTTGGCGAGAGAGCCGGTCATAACGATGGAGATTGTGTTGTTGGCAGTGGCAACATCAACTGCGGAAACGAGAGCGGCAATGCCTGCCTGTGCACCCTTTTTGCTCTTGACCTTGGAACGGACAAAATTGATGAGAGCCTGGAAGCCGCCTGCTTCCTTCATCAGAGAGCCGATGCAGCAGACGATGATGGAGATAACGGTGATGTCATACATACCTTCAATACCGCTGAACATATGACCAAAGATATCAGCAAATACAAATTGACCTGTTGCAATACCGACAATGGCGGAAGCGACAACACCAAAGCCTAAGAGCAGGAAGATATTGATACCGAACAGTGCACCGACTAATACAAGCAGATAAGGCAGCACCTGAACGACCATTGCCAAAGAAACGGGAGGAACATCCATTGCACCTGCATTGCCGCTGGGAGTGAGGATAAAGAACAAAATTGTGGTGATGATGGCTGCGGGCAGCACGATGAGGAAATTCATTTTGAATTTGTCCTTCATCTGGCAGCCCTGTGTGCGAACAGCTGCGATTGTGGTATCGGAAATCATGGAAAGATTATCACCGAACATAGCACCCGATGCACATGCAGCGATGCAAAGGACAAGATCAAAGCCGGTTGTGTTGGAAATACCGACAGCAAAGGGCATCAGAACCGTGATGGTGCCGACCGAGGTACCCATTGCCAAAGAGATGAAGCAGCCGATGAGGAAAAGACCTGCGACAGCGAATTGTGCCGGCAGGAAATTGAGTGCGAGATAAACAGTGCTGTCTGCACCGCCTGCGGCCTTGACAATGCCGGAAAATGCACCGGCAGCAAGGAAGACGAGGCACATGGTGATGATGTTGTCATCTGCCAATCCCTGTGCGATCACATGGATCTTTTCATTAAAGCTAAGTCTCTTGTTCTGCAGAAACGCCACCATCAGCGCCACCAGGAACACAAATACCGTCGGCAGCGTATAGAAGCTACCCAGAGCAATACCGCCGCCGATATACAGCACCAAAAACACGGCTATGGGCAGTAACGCCTTCAGATTTCCCTTGTTCTCATTCATACTTTCTCTCTCCTTCTCTCTTTTGCGCTTAAACAACAGCAGACGGATTCATCCGGCCGCAGGTTTACAATAATTCATCCAGGAAGTAGCGGTGTACGTTACCAATTTCAGATCTGCTTCCGGCAGCAACGCCGGCTACATAGCCTTCAAACGTATCCACAAAGGAAAACTGTTCTCCGTCCCGCAGCGAAGTCTCCCCCATCAGCGCGCCAATTCCGGTACCGGCACGTTTGGCACACGCCTCGCGACGTACCCAGCTTTGGAAAAACGCTTTCTCTGATGCAACGCCTGCAATACGCCGCATGGCTCGCTCGCTGACCGGGCGAATTCGCTCAATATCCACGCCTACAGGCTCGTCTGATATTCCCACCAGCACAGCGCCTCCGGTATGGCTGATATTGAAATGCACCTCCGGATACTCCGAAAAACGCGGCTT
>JAFSIU010000137.1 GCA_017439615.1 Bacillota bacterium | reverse complement strand
ATAAATAAGTTCGACATTATCATATTTTTTCCTGCCTGCTAAACAGGGTATAGCAAAAGTAAACTAAAAAAATATTATTAAAACCATCTAAATTATTTCTTTTCCTGCTTGACAACAGGATTTTTTATTATATAATTAATATGGTTTAACCCTAATAATAAACTTTGGGATTACTTTTAGGACTACTTGCAAAAGGAGGAGAACTATGGATATCGGCAGCAGAATACGCGAATTCCGCAATCTTAAAGGTCTTACACAGCAAGAGCTTGCTGACCGTGCAGAGCTGACAAAGGGATTTATTTCTCAGTTGGAGAGAAATCAGAATTCACCTTCCATTTCCACCCTTATTGACATTCTGCAATGTCTTGGCACGACGCCTGCTGAATTTTTTAATGATTCACATCCTGAACAGGTAGTTTTTAAAAAAGAGGATTATTTCGAAAAATATAATGCTGACTTAAAAAACAATATCGAATGGCTTATTCCCAATGCACAGCGCAATGCTATGGAGCCTATCAGGCTTTGCCTTGAACCGGGAGGTTCTTCATTTGAAGATAAACCGCATGAGGGTGAAGAATTCGGATTTGTTTTGGAAGGTACTGTAAAAATACGTCTTGGCAGCAAAACCTATACCGCATCAAAAGGAGAGGCATTCTATTACACCGCTAACCGAGCGCATTATCTTTATAACAGCAGTAAGAGAAAAGCTGTTGTTATCTGGGTCTCTACCCCGCCTACTTTCTGATTGTGAAGGAGAATACATATGTCAAGGAAATTAATTGAACTCGATCATATTTTTAAAAGCTATGACGGTCAGATGATTCTTGATGACCTCAATTTATATTTTAACGAAAACAAGTTTTTGACCTTGCTTGGCCCCTCCGGCTGCGGTAAAACAACAACTCTGCGTCTTATCGGTGGTTTTGAAACTCCTGATAAGGGTCGTATACTCTTTGAGGGCAAGGATATAACTAATCTTGCTCCCAATGAAAGACCTGTCAATACAGTTTTCCAAAAATATGCTCTTTTTCAGCATATGACTATCGCCGAAAACATTGCTTTTGGTCTAAAAATCAAGAAAAAAAGCGACCAATATATTAAAGATAAAATCAAATATGCACTCAATCTTGTCGGTCTGAACGGCTATGAAAACAGAATGCCGCACAGCCTTTCCGGCGGTCAGCAGCAGCGTATTGCAATTGCCCGCGCCATTGTCAATGAACCTAAGGTTTTGCTGCTTGATGAGCCCTTGGGTGCATTGGACCTTAAGCTGCGTCAGGATATGCAATATGAGCTTATCCGTCTGAAAAATGAGCTTGGCATCACCTTTATCTATGTAACACATGATCAGGAAGAAGCTCTCACCATGAGCGATACCATCGTTGTTATGAATCAGGGCTATGTCCAGCAAATTGGCAGTCCGGAGGATATCTATAATGAACCTGAAAATGCATTTGTTGCCAATTTTATAGGCGAAAGCAATATTATTGACGGCATTATGATTTGTGATAAATGCGTTGAGATACTCGGAGTCAAGTTTGAATGTGTTGACAGCGGCTTCGGCACTAATAACCCTGTTGACGTTGTTATCCGCCCTGAAGATGTACAGCTCGTCGAACCCGGAGAAGGCATGCTTGACGGTGAAGTAACATCTCTCATCTTCAAAGGGGTACATTATGAGCTTGATGTTATGGCAAACGGATATGAATGGCTTGTTCATACCACAAGAATGGTACCTGTAGGAACAAAGGTAGGTATACATATCAAGCCCTTTGATATTCAGATCATGAACAAACCGCAATTCTCTGATGAGGAGGCGTTAACCACTGATGAATAAGCCGCATTTAGCTACGCCATATGTTGTGTGGATTATCGGCTTTACGGTTTTGCCTCTGCTATTCGTACTATATTACGGACTGACCGATGCCTCCGGCAATTTCACACTGGCAAATATAGCTGCGATTGCAGACCCTATACACCTTAAAGCGCTCTGGCTTTCTCTGCTGCTTGCTTTCATTGCTACCACAGTCTGTCTGATCATCGCATATCCCCTCGCGATGATAATGAGGAAGCTCAACCTCTCCAAAGGCAGCTTTATTGTTATGCTGCTTATCCTCCCGATGTGGATGAATCATCTGCTCAAAACACTTGCATGGCAGCTGCTGCTCTCGAATAACGGAATATTCAATACAATTTTTGTAGCACTTGGTATGGAACCCGTACAAATGCTCAATACTTCCGGTGCAATCGTTCTGGGTATGATATATGACTTTCTTCCTTTTATGATTCTGCCAATTTTTAATGCTTTGACACGTATCGATAAAGATGTTATTGATGCGGCGCGTGATCTGGGTGCAAATTCGCTGACTGTTTTCCGCCGTATCATTCTGCCGCTTTCCATGCCGGGCATCATCAGCGGCATCACCATGGTCTTTGTCCCCTCAATGACTAGCTTTGTCATTTCGGATATTCTCGGCGGCGGCAAGATCCTGCTGATCGGCAATGTTATCGAACAGGAATTCAATAAAACATTTAACTGGCATTTGGGCTCCGGTATCTCTATTATTCTGATGATTTTTGTCATTGCCAGCATGTCTCTTATGTCCCGCAGAGGTGACAAAGAAGGAGGTGCGGCTTTATGGTAAAAAGCTTTCTTGAAAAAGCCTATGTTGCTATTATCTTCATCTTCCTTTATATGCCTATTGTGGTATTGATGGCACTTTCCTTCAATGCATCCAAATCCAAGGCCACTTGGGGAGGATTTACATTTGATTGGTATCAGAAGATGTTCTCTGACGGACTGATAATGGATGCATTGACAAACACCTTGACGATTGCTTTCATTTCCGCACTCGTTGCTGCTGTTATTGGTACTGCCGCTGCTATCGGCATACAGGCGATGCGCAAAAGACAATATAATCTGACCATGGGCGCAACAAATATTCCGCTGCTCAATGCAGATATCGTTACAGGCATTTCGCTTATGCTGCTCTTTGTAAAATTCACAGAGCTTGGCTATCACACCATTCTGCTTTCACATATCACCTTCAATATTCCTTATGTAATTTTAAGTGTTATGCCAAAGCTTTACGGTCTGAATAAGAGCACCTATGAAGCAGCGCTAGATCTTGGCGCAACACCTTTCTTTGCTTTTCGCAAGACCATCTGGCCTGAGATTTCGCCCGGTGTTTTCACAGGCTTTCTGATGGCATTGACTATGTCGCTTGATGACTTTGCTATCACTTATTTCAATAAGGGTGTTGGTGTAGACACCATTTCCACAATGATTTATGCAGAGCTGCGCCGAGGAATCAAACCTGAGATTTATGCGCTCTCCACTCTGCTCTTTGTTACTGTTTTAGCTTTGCTGCTGATCGTCAATTATCGCAGCGCTAAAAATACAAAATCTTAAAAAAGAAAGGATCTGAGAACTTAAAATGAAAAAAATCTTTGCTGTTGTTTTGACTATTGCCTGCCTCTTTGCTTTTACTGCCTGCGGCAGTGATGCAGAAACTCTGAAAATTATCTCCCTGGGCGAATATATGTCCTATGATGTTTTGGAGCAATTCACCGAAGAAACGGGTATTGAGATAAAATATGAAGAAGCTCCCACCTCAGAAGAGATTTATACCAAATATATGTCCGGTGGTCTGGACTATGATCTTATCTGTATTTCCGACTATATGATCGAAAAACTTATTGCAGCAGGAGAGCTTGCAGAAATCAATTTTGACAATGTTCCCAATGTAGCAAACATCAAGGATATCTATATGGAGAATTCCAAAGACTTTGACCCGGAAAACAAGTATTCCATACCCTATTTCTGGGGCACTCTCGGCATTTTCTACAATACAGAAATGATTGATGAGCCTATCACCAAATGGGCTGACCTCTGGCAGGAAAAATATTCCGGCAAAATCATTATGATGAGCAGTATGAGAGATACTTTTGCAGCAGCTCTTGCACAGCTTGGCTATTCGATCAACAGCACCGATGAAAAGGAACTGAATGAAGCCTTGCAGCTGCTTCTTGCTCAAAAGCCTCTTGTTATGGCATATTATGTTGATGAAGCTGTTGATGAAATGCTCCTCGGTTCTGCTGCAATTTCCATGATGTATTCCGGTCAGGCTTATTACACCATGTCGCTTGCAGACCATGATAATTTTGCTTTTGTCGTTCCCGAAGAAGGCTCCAATATCTGGATCGATTCCTATGTAATCACCAATCGCTGCGACAACAAGGAAGCTGCAGAAAAGTTCCTCAATTTCATTAACCGCGAAGATATTGCAACTCAGCTTTTTGAAGAAGTCATGTATGCTACTGCAAATGAATTGGTCTATGATGCCATTGAGGATGAAGAGCTCAAGCTCGAAGAGGCTCTCTTCCCGCAGGATGCATCTGTTGACCGCTGCGATGTCTTCAAAGCTCTTGATGATACCGGTATGGAATTATACAGCAAGCTCTGGAAACAATTAAAAGCTGAATAATCTTAATACAGAACATAAAAGAGGTATTTGCATAATGCAAATACCTCTTTTTTATTTGAAATATTTGTGTACACGGTTCCCGGGCATAACATAACAATCAAAGCGAACTGCTTTACCTGTAAGTGAATGGTCGGGCTTAATGCCTGCAAGATATGCCCCTTTCGGCGGTCGTTTAACGATCAGCTTTTTGGGATTTGCTGTCATTGCTGCCATAAGTAATTCCCGTTCATTGCTGCAGGGTATCTCAAGCTTTTGTATGAGCTGCAGCTTTTTCTTGACCAATGAGCTTTTTTGTCTCTCAGGAAACATAGGATCAAGAAATATCACATCAGGAGCCTGTGGCATGCTTTTCATTGCAGCTATACTGTCTTCGTTAAAAAGCTCCATTCTGCTTACGATTGCGCCTAGTTCAGGTGTTTGGGCAGCTCTTTGCACAGCATCATAAAGCAATTCAAAGATAATAGGATTTTTTTCAAACATTTTCACTTGAAAACCCGCTGCGGCAAGGATCAGAGAATCCTCACCTAACCCTGCTGTTGCATCAATTGCAGTCAGCTGATGATCTGCGCCTTTGATTCTGGCTGCCTGAGCCAACAGTTCATGTGGCATATTTGAAGCACGTACACGCATCAGCATATGCAAAAAATCTGCATGAAGAATGCAATCATCGGCGCATAGGCTCAGTCCATTTTCATCAAGCTGCAGACTAATCGGCGCATCTTCGTTTTCAGTTTCTGCAAACAGTGTTTTCAATCTGCGAGCAGTCTCAGTATCAGAATATTCATCTTTTATTCTCAAAACCGGTATCATAACATCTTCCCTTTTCTCTGCTGATATTCATTTTAACAAAAAACAAAGATTTTTCAAGTAAAAAGAAAGAACGGACAATGCCGTTCTTTCAAAACTCAAATATATTGAATGATATTATAAACATTAACAAGAATAACCACTATCATCAAAGCGATATAAAGGTTATTTACGGTTTTGTCGTTAAGCTTTTTATTTATGCGTCGTCCGATATCAGCACCTGCGATACCGCCGATAATCATAAATATCAGAATAAGATAATTAAACTCCGGAACAGTACCTGTTACCAAGCATTTTATGAGGCTTGCTGCCTGTGAAAACAGAATGATATAAAGTGAATTCTGAACAGCAACCTTGGCGCGCATGGAAAAGAAGAAATAAAGAAAAACCATATTAATAGGTCCGCCGCCGATACCAATGAATGAGGAAACCATTCCAAGGAAGATACCGCATATCAAGCATAAAGCAGCGCTGTTGATATCTCTGCCCCTGACCTTTTCTTTATTCAAGGTATAAATCAAGGAAATGACCAGCATAGCTATCAATAATGCAGCCTGCATTGCACCTACATTGTTTTGATTAGGAAGAAAATCGCAAAGGAAATCAAAAACTGCCTGACCTAAAAAACCACCAATTGCAGCACCTATAGCCATAGCAGTGGTTCGGCGCATATCAACAGTGCTGTCACCTGTAACCTTAGAACGAATAAAGTTGTAGCTTGTCATAGCGAGTACTGTACATCCGGAAAGAAAGCTGATAACAGGAACGCTCAATATGCCAAACATATCCAAGGCAGGTTTGATAATGATTCCCCCACCGATACCGCAAATGGCGCCTATAACAGTAGCTGCCACACTAATAAGTGTAAAGATTAAAATATGCATAACATCAACTCCATAGTGCATATTATATTCAGCAAATTCCGATTTTGCAACATATAGTTAGTTTGTTTATAGCCATTTACAATCGATAAATCTTGACATAATGATTAGGTACAGAACTAAAAAGCCCACAAAAAAGCCACTGTTCAATTCAACTTGAACAGTGGCAAAATTTTTATTTTTCAAAAGAAAATTTATATGGCAGATTCAGCATCTCACGCACTTGACACAATTCAGCTTGTAACGCTTCACCGATTGGCACACCTTTATTCTTTCTTTCACGCCAAGCGTCATATTCCTTTTCACCGGCAGTATATATTCTGCTCTCTGTTGGCGCTTTCTGTGATGCACGCAGCTCACGCAAAATGTTCCCGGCCGTCTTTTTAAACTCTTCTGCTCCCATAAACGCCTCTGTGTCAATCGCGATAAAGAAATGACCAAGAGAATAGGGCTTTTTCTCTCCATTTTCTGATATACCTGACAAGGCTTTCATATAGCTTCCTGCCTGCAAAGCAGCAGAGAGAATTTCAACAACAGTAGCATAACCATAGCCCTTGTAACCTGCCAATTCATCACCGATACCACCCAAAGGAGCAAGTGCAGCCTCACCGCTGACTAGTGCTTTTAAAATTTCGCTGCTATCAGTCATAGCGTTTCCGTCACGGGCAATTACCATTCCTGCAGGGGTTGCCTTGCCTTCTCGTTCAAAATATTCGATTTTACCTCTTTGGGTAATTGAAGTAGCACAATCCAGAACAAAAGGGAATTCCTCATCAGTAGGCAAGCCAAAGGTCAAGGGATTTGTTCCCATCATATTCTCTACACCATAGGTCGGTGCAATGGAAGGACGCGCATTGGTACCTGTGATACCTATCATATTCTCTTTCGTGGCCATTGTAGCATAATAGCCTGCAATACCATAATGAGTTGAATTACGCACCGCAACCATTCCCATACCGAAAGTTTTAGCCTTTTTGATCGCTATTTCCATTGCCTTATGACCAATCACCATACCCATGCCATTATGACCATCCAAAACAGCTGTGGTAGGAGTCTCGCGCAAAATCTCTATTTCTGTTACGGGGTTTAGAATACCTTCAATTATCCTATCTATATAAATAGGCTTGAATCTGTTCAATCCATGCGAATCTATTCCGCGGCGATCGCTTTCGGTCAGGATCTCTGCACAAATCTCCGCATCAGCAGCAGGAACGCCAACAGAAACAAAAGCATCCCGCATAAAACTGAATGCTGTCTGCCAATCAAGATAATATCTCTGTTCTGTCATACAATACTCCTTTTAGATCAAATAGTACCCCAGAAATTACATCCGGGAAAATCAACAAGCATCTGCTTTTCAAAACACCTGTTCTCAGCATCATAAACAAAGTCATATAAATAATATTGTGCAGAACGCTTATCTTCCATAAGAATATGCAGCACGCTGTCCTCTGATTCAAAAACACTGAATTTTGGCTCGCCCAATTGAACATACTCCTCGGGGAAAAGCAGAAAGCTGCTCTCACCCATCACGGCTATGGCTGCAATAGCATTGGAATCGTCCCACCAGACCTCACCGTTTTTATCTACCTCAGCTTGAGTATAGACTTCGACATAACACTCCATAAACTCACCGTAAAAGAAATTAAGCCGTTTATATGCAGTAAAGGCTTCATCCAGCTTAATATCACTTGGGGTTATGATATCCAGGTCAGATGTTTTACTCTGCCCAGGCTCAAGATCTTCAACAGGCTGAGACATACCGGAGTTTTTATCAGTAACATCTTCTGATTCTGTTTTGGTTTCTATTTGGGTTTGGACAGTCTCTGCAGCCGTGGTTGTTTTCAGTATTTCAGATTCATACTCTGCAGACGTTGTTTGTAATACAGTTTCGGCGACAGAAACCGTGCTGTTTTCAACAATCACTTCACTGTTGCTCATGGTTTTCTCATGTACTGAAATGGTTTCTGCAATCTGATTGGTTTGCTCTGCAGCAGTTGTATTATCGGATTCTGCCGAACAGGCACCGAGTATCAGCATGGAGACAACTGTGAAAATAATAAGCCAATTCTTTTTCATATAAACAGCTCCTTTATATGATTTATATCCTATTGACAGATTTTTAATCAATTATGTTCCACATAAGTTTTTCATCATAGTTTACTCCATCCACTCAGATTTTCCAAGCATAAAAATAAAAACATTTTGTTGAATAGAACTTATGACAATATCATAAAATTACTCGAAAGGAGTGATAAAATGAAACTGTTTATCAATATTTTCATACCTTTGGCAACAGGCGGATTATCGGCACTTCTCACCAAAGACAGTATGCAGGCTTTCAGCTCACTGAATCAGCCGCCGCTCTCACCTCCAGGCTGGCTTTTCCCTGTTGTTTGGTCAATACTTTACGTTCTTATGGGCATTGCGGCATATCTTGTTACAAAATCAAAGGCATCTCAGGCTCAGAAAAACCGTGCACTGTGGGTATACAGCATTCAGCTGATTTTCAATTTCTTCTGGACTATTATTTTCTTCAATCTGCAGCAATATCTGCTCGCATTCTTCTGGCTGACAGCACTGATTCTCCTGATTATTCTCACAATAAAAAGCTTTGGCAGTATTAATAAAAAAGCTGCATATCTGATGATACCTTATTTGCTTTGGTGCTGTTTTGCAGCATATCTCAATTTCGGTATTTTCTTATTGAACAAATAAAAGAATCCCGCATCACACACGGGATTCTTTTTATATTATACAGAATT
Source organism: Bacillota bacterium (assembly GCA_017439615.1). Taxonomy (GTDB): domain Bacteria; phylum Bacillota; class Dehalobacteriia; order UBA4068; family UBA4068; genus RGIG3181. Next base: position 5,420 of record JAFSIU010000137.1, on the reverse strand, counting down.
TCGCAAACAGAAGCAAAATCAGTAAGCCTATCAGGTTTGCCAGACTGAACCAAAACAGATATTGCTTCGGCTTGGCAGAGTGATGATGCAAATAAAACTTAAGAGAAATAAGAGAAGCCAATGAAGCGACAGGCGTTCCCAGACCGCCTATATTCACACCGGCAAGTAAACCCTGCCAATCGGAAGTCATATCGGCAAGGAGTACTGCAGCAGGCACATTGCTTATGAATTGACTGGCTGCTGCAGAGCATAATAATGTGCTTTTATCAAGCATAGCAGCAAGCATATCATAAACCTGAGGTATGCGGCTAAGATTACCGGACAGGACAAAAAAGCAAATGAAAGTCAGAAGCAAAGCATAATCCACTTTCAAAAGCAAATGCCTTTCAAAAAACAAAAACCAAAACAAAACGATCAGCAGCAGCGCATCATAAGGCATTAAGCGAAAAACAGTCAAAAGACATAATAAGAATAAAAAGATATTGGCATAAAGCTGTGGAATATGAGTGAGATGAGCTTTTTCGCCAAATTGTATCTTCACCTGCTTATTCTTGCAGCACACACAGCAAACAACAAGCAGGAACAGGCTTAATACACTCAATGGCAGCATAATGCCAAAAAAATCAGCCGTGCTCATTGTGAAATGGGCATAAAGAAAAAGATTCTGCGGATTTCCAACAGGAGTTGCCATACTGCCGAGATTTGCAGCAATGGTCTGAAGAACAATAGTTTTTATCAACAAATCCTCAGCATTCATCAGCTTCAATACTAAAAAGCTGAAGGGCACAAAAGCAATCAGAGCAACATCATTGGTAACAAACATGGAAATAAAAAATGTCATTATTACAAGAATGAGAACAACTGATTTCTGTGTTTTTCTCCCCTGCAGCATGTGCTGAGCCAACCATTCCAAAAGCCCGCATTCACGCATTCCGCAGACAACTGCCATCAAACAAAATAGCTCAACAATTACGCCCCAATCAATATAATCGGCATACTGTGCATCAAACGGCACAAAAATACAGGAAATAGCCGCACATAGTGCGGCTATCAAAAGTACTGCTTCTTCTTTGATAATTCTAATAATCACGGGTTTTCTACTCCATAACAAAAAGCTGCAAAATACTCTGCATTTTGACCTTAATCATTTTATAACATAAAAAGATATTCGGCAAGCAAAAGCTTTGGCAAATATAATAAATCCCATAGCAATCTGGGAACTGCTATGGGATTTGAAGCTTATTAAATTATGCGGTTTTCAGCGAGCAATATAGGGAATATTTTCTTTTTGGGCATATTCCATAGCCTGCGAGCCTTCCTTTACCGAAAGAAGAACATTAGTGCAATATCCGAATGCATGGTGTCCGATTTCTGCATCGTCAGGTATAAAAACCTCCTCTAAGCTGCTGCAGCTATAAAATGCTCCCTCCATAATAGTTGTAAGGCCATCGGGCAATATAATACTTTTCAGCTCATTACAGCCGGAGAAAACTCCATTCCCGATCACCTTTACGGTTTCGGGCAGAGTCAATGAGCTATAGCCGTGAGTGCTTGACAAAATACTGTCGGGAATACGCGTGATTCCTTCTTCAAACACAATATTTTCAACAGTTACACCCAAATACGGATCCTTATACCGACAAACAGCAGACTCGCTTATAATAAGATTTTTAACTGTGGTATTTGCAAAAGCATGCCCCTCAGCCTCAATTTTAGCCGTATCTATGCTTTCAAAGACAAGATTATAGCAATTGGTAAAGGCATTATTGCACACATAAAGCTTTGCATCGGGCAAATCGGCACTTACTAATTTCTCACAGTTCAAAAAAGCATATTTACCGATGCGGCTTACCGTATCAGGCAATTCAACCGAATAAAGATTATCGCAATCCTCAAAGGCGCTTTCGCCGATTTCTGTTACATTGCCCTGCACAATGATTTTATATTCCTCCTGAAGCTCATATTGGCTCATCTGTGAATTTACGAATTCTCTGGTAATCTTACCCTCGGCGCTTATCACAATAGTCTGTAAATTGCTTGGTTGTGCATCCTGCGAAATGGCATCAAGCGGAATAAGTGTTTGAGAAATTACCAAAACGCTGCAAGCCGCAGCAAAGGCATATACCATTTTACGCAGCTTTTTATGATGCTTGATGCTGCGCTGAGCGGAAGCTTTTTGCCTATCGTCCTTCAATTCGCCATGAGTCAAGCCTGAAAATTCGGCGGTCTGCCGATATACTTCAGCCCCGGTTTCAAAATATTCCTTGGGCAGGCTGATATTTTCTTTTGGCATTGACTCGGTAAAGCTTCTGTATTCTTTTATCGAATTTGCATATTCTTTTTTCATAAGAAATCACCATATGCTATTTTGTATGCACATCAAGCTGAGGATACGGTATAATGATGCCTGCCTTATCAAACATAATCTTGATTTCTTTATTCAATAATCTTCTGCCGTTAAAAATATTTTCTTCAGCCACATCTGCAATAATTCGCAGCACAACTCCGGAATCAGACAATTCCTCCACTCCGACATATTCTACACGGTCAACAAAAATATCCGAATGCTTTTTCTTGATCTCCGGCAGAATTTCAACCAGCTTTTCCTCAAGCTTTTCCAAATCGGTTTCATAGCTGACACTTACATCACAAACAGTAACGGAGCGCTGATTGGAGCGATTGATAATATTTTTTAATTCGGAGTTATTGATAATTTTGATATTGCCGCCGATATCCTCAAGGCTTATGGTACGGATACCAATCTCCTTCACCGTACCCCTGAAGCCGTCAATTTCAATAATATCGCCAACATTATATTGATTCTCAAATAATATAAATACGCCTGTCACCAAATCTGCCACGAGGCTCTCTGCGCCGAAGCCGATTATCAAGGCGAGAATTCCTACGCCTGCGAATATCGTGCTGACATTAACGCCTATGATTGACAAACACCAACAAAATGCTATAAGCGCAGAAGTATAATTTACAAGGCTTGAGCCGACTGCCGCCAATGTGCCTATACGGCCGCTTTTGCTTTTGAATAAGCCGAGTATAAGCAGGATAATATTACTGATCAGCACAATCAGTGCAATGGCAAGCACTAAATTAAGAATAACAGCGCCATTGATTTCGATTCCGTTTTGCACATCTTCCAGACCGGCAAATAATTCTGTTTTTTTGGAAATCAGAATAATGGCCGCAAGCGCAACAGCGGCAAACACCGCTGTTAGAATTCTTTTTAAAGCTTGTTTGTTCATCATAAGCCCTCCTATTCTATTAAATATTAGGTAAGCACATAATACTATATTTTCATTATTGCACAGCTTTTTCAAAAGTGCAAGGATATTTGTCCTTGAAGGCAGATAAATTATAATGAAAAATCTCACAGCAATAATTATACTGTGAGATTTTGGTGCGGATGACAGGAATCGAACCTGCATGGTTTCCCGCCAGATCCTAAGTCTGGTGCGTCTGCCAGTTCCGCCACATCCGCATAAAACATATAAAAGCTAAAAATACAACACCAACGATAAATATAATAACACAAAAAGTTTTCTTTGCCAATATAAAATATATATTGTATAATTAATAGGTTACAAGCAATCAGTTTCTCATATCCAAAGGAGAGGTTATTTTTTATGGATTTCAAAAATTTGTGTCTGGCAGATTTTCAGAATAAAGGCGAAGTCAATATCACAGAGCTGGCTGCTGATTTTATGCAATTCCGCCAGGCACTGAATGCGGAAAGGCTGCATAATTACAGACGCATCAGCAATTCCGGTTCTACACCTGTAATGAGAGTACAGGATGAGCATACAGGCCAAGAGAGAGAAATGCTTTATTTTGCCTCCAATGACTATCTGCAGCTTACACATCATCCGAAGCTCATTGCCGCAGGTCATGCAGCACTTGATAAATATGGCGCAGGCGCAGGTTCTGTTCCGCTTCTGGGCGGCACAACAGATTTGCAGATAGAAGTTGAAAAGAAGGTAGCCAAGTTCAAAGGCTGTGAGGATGCGCTGATTTTCACATCCGGCTTTGGTTCTAATTCAGGAGCTATTGCAGCACTTTTGGGAGAAAAGGGTATCGCTATTCTTGATCTTCTCGTTCATGCAAGTATCATTGATGGCTGCGCAGGCAAGGAAACAAAATTCTTCAAACATAATGATATGGGTTCATTGGAATTCACACTCAAAAAACTTGCCGACCGCAAGGTTACAAAGCTTGTTATTGTTGACGGCGTTTATTCCATGGATGGTGATATCGCAAAGCTTGATCAGATTTGCGATATCGCGCATAAATACGGCGCTCTTGTTATGGTTGATGAAGCGCATGCCACAGGGGTTATCGGTGCTCACGGCAGAGGAACTCCCGAGCATTGCGGAGTCGAAGGCAAGGTTGATATTGTGGCAGGCACCTGTTCCAAAGCTATCGGCGTTGTCGGCGGGTTTATCGCTTCCAGTAAGAATATTATTGAATATCTGCACTATTTTGCCAGAAGCTATATGTTTTCAACAGCCCCCACACCACAGGCTCTCGCTTCCATAGGCGCTGCTTTGGATGTCATCGAAAACGAACCTGCGCTCCGAGAAAAGCTTTGGGATAATATCCGTCATTTCAGAAGCGGTCTGGAGGCAATGGGAGTTGATATGGGCAATGCTGAAACTGCCATTTTCCCTGTTATTGTCGGAGACAATGCCAAGGTACGTGAGCTTTGCCGCGATTTGCATGAGAGAAATATTTATGTTAATCCTGTGGAATATCCCGCTGTTCCCCGCCGTCTAGCAAGAATTCGCTTCTCACTGATGGCAACACATGAAAAAGAGCATCTTGATTATGCACTCAATAATCTTGAAGCTGTAATGAGAAAGCATAATTGTCTTTGATTCTGCTAATACTATGTACTAAAAAGCACTGCTTTTGCAGTGCTTTTTATTATCATCACTTACTTGGAAGTGGGAGAAGCAACGGTAGGAGTAGCATTACCGATAGCTGCGGTCTGGCCCTGTGCCAAAGCCTGTTCAGCATAAGCAACCATTTTCTTGGTCATGTTACCGCCAACATAACCATTCTGACGAGAAGACAACTGACCCTTATCGATCTGGTCATAGTTGGTGATACCCAATTCATTAGCTACTTCCATTTTGAACTTGTCAAGTGCACCGGAAGCTGCGCTGACAACAGGAGTATTGCTGTTTCTGCTCATTATTTTCACCTCCTTTTTGCTTTGTGGGTCTATTATGGACGCAAAAAGGATTTGATATTCCTAATTTCGACTTGTAATGTTTTCCTTAATTTTAATATTTGCTTTCTGCTCTTGTAAATACTCTTTTTAAATATTATAATAATTATAATAAAATAATAAAACAGGTGATGGCGAATATAATATAATTCTTTTAAATTCAAAAAGAAACGGCATT
>JAFSIU010000136.1 GCA_017439615.1 Bacillota bacterium | reverse complement strand
GCACTGAAAAATTGTATCATAAAATAGTCGTGCGCCCGTAGCTCAGTGGATAGAGCATTGGCCTCCGGAGCCATGTGCGCAGGTTCGATTCCTGTCGGGCGTACCAGAAATCGACGAGATTCAGCAGAGTCTTGTCGATTTCACTTCTACATATTCACTCTTAACCGAAAATAAGATAGGTTTTGAGGAAGCGGATCGGTAAAAGATATAGGAACATACACCGCAAGCTTATGCTTGCGGGTTTTTTATAGCTGGGTTTCGTCTATTTCGTCAAGAATGGGGCGGCGGCGGTTTAAGATATTGAAAACACCTTGGCGCTCAAAATCAATTTCAGCAAACAAAAGCTCTTCATCTTTACCTGCTTCTGCAATAACAGTTCCATCAGGTGCTATGACCATTGAATGTCCTGCACATTGAAAATGCCCCTGTCCAACGGCATTACAGGCAATAAGCCATGTTTCATTTTCGACAGCACGGGCTTTGAGCAGTGTACGCCAATTATCAAGCCGATTCTCAGGCCATTGTGCACAGCAGCAAAGAAGTCGTGCACCACGCAGTGCAAGATTCTGTATAAAAACAGGGAAACGCAAATCGAAGCAGGTAAAAAGTCCTGCCTGAATACCTGAAAAATCAAAAATACACCATTCACTGCCTGCAGCAAAGACATCACTCTCGCTGAATTCACCATCAAAAAGATGCGCCTTGCGGTATTTGGCAATAACCAAGCCTTTATCGTCAATAGCCAAAGAAGTATTAAAAAAACTGCCATCTTTTTTCTCGACAAAAGAACCGCCCAAAAGTGCGATGCCGTTTTCTGCGCATAGCTTGCTTAAAATGTTGACCGTTTTGCCTTTTGAGCTTTCAGCAACAGCTGAAAAATCTTCTGTATAGCCGCAATTAAAAAGCTCGGGCAGAATAATAGCATCTGCCCCCTGCTCTTTGGCTTTTGAAAATGCTTTTTTTATAAATGCCAGATTTTCAGCAGTTTTACCGCCGGCTATCTCAAATTGACAGACAGCTACTTTCATTTTGAAGCCTCCTTAATGAGCTGCAATACTTCAATCAAACTATATGCGGTGGAATATTCTCCATCTATTTCCCAATGGTCAAAATCCCAGGAATCAGAATCCAGATGAATTGCACGAAGTCCTGCCTCCATTGACAGAGCAACATCATAACGAAGACTGTTGCCCACCATCCAGCTCAAAGATTTGTCAATCAAATTCTCCGCAATGATTCTTTCATATTCCTCTTTTGTTTTCTTCTCAAGTATATGGATATTATCAAAATATTCCTTTACGCCTGAGCGTGCTATTCTCTGACGCTGGGAGTCTATATCCCCGTGGGTAACAAGGAAAAGCTTATACTCCGGTTTCAGCCCCTCCAAAAGCTCAATAGCACCGGGGAGAAGCTCAATAGGCTTTGAGAAAACGGAATAACCCAATTCGACCACCTTATCGAATTTTACTTTATCAAAGCTTTGATTATATTTGCGGCAATATTCTTCATATGCCTGACCAAAAGCATCGGGGAAGCAGCTTGTTGAAAAATGCCCGAGAGCATTGACATTAGCCACATCAAAATCATTCATAACACGGTTCAGATCATCATCCCATAGGCTCCATGAGCGCATAATATCATTATATTCATCTCTGACTCGTGTAAAAACGCTGTTTGTGTAGCAAAG
>JAFSIU010000135.1 GCA_017439615.1 Bacillota bacterium | reverse complement strand
GGTCATGGAAAAGCTTGGCATTCCGCAGCCGCCCGGCCGTGCTGTTACGGATATTGAAGAGGGTGTCAAGGTCGCCGAGCAGCTTGGCTATCCCGTGCTTGTCCGTCCCGGCTTTGTTCTGGGCGGTCGTGCCATGCAGATTGTCGGCGGCGAAGCCGATTTGCGTAAATATCTCAAAAATGCAGCCGCCATCAATGAAGATCAGCCTGTTTTGGTCGATAAATATGTCTCCGGCCGTGAGCTTGAGGTCGATGCGGTTTGCGATGGCGCTTCCGTTTTCGTACCTGCCATTATGGAGCATGTCGAGCGCACGGGTATTCACAGCGGCGACAGCATCAGCGTATATCCGCCCTTCTCCGTCTCTCAGCGTGCCAAGGGCAAGATTCTGGAATATACCAAGCGTCTGGGCTTGGCATTGGGCATCGTCGGTCTTTATAATATTCAATTCATCGTTGATGAAAACGAGAATATCTATGTCATCGAGGTCAATCCCAGATCTTCCCGCACCGTACCCTTCATCTCCAAAGCCACGGGAATTGCGCTTGCCGATATCGGCACGCGTGCAATGCTTGGCGAAAGCCTGAAGGAACAGGGAATTTTCGAAATATATCCTACTGAAAAGAGCAGATATTATGTCAAGGCACCTGCCTTCTCCTTCGCTAAGCTTTCCGGTATGGATACATATTTATCCCCCGAAATGAAATCCACAGGTGAGGCGATCGGCTATGACAGCACATTGACCCGCGCACTTTATAAGGCTTTGCAGGCATCCGGTATGCGCGTTGTCAATTATGGCACTGTACTCGTCACTCTTGCCGATAAGGATAAGGAAGAAGCTCTGCCGCTTATCCGCCGCTTCTATAATATCGGCTTCAATATCGAAGCAACACAAGGTACCGCAAAATTCCTGCGCGAAAACGGCATCAAGGCCCGCGCATATAAAAAGCTTTCCGAAGGCAGCACCGAGCTTATCGATGCTATACGCAGCGGATATGTAACATATGTCATCAATTCCCGTGATGTTGCCTCCATTAGCCAGGCAACCGATGGTGCCGCTATACGCCGCTGTGCGGTGGAAAATGGTGTAACAATGTTCACCAGTCTTGACACAGTGCGTGTTCTGCTCGCTGTTTTGGAGGAAATGACACTTTCCATCTCCACCATCGATGCGGAATAGAATTTACAGGAGGGAAAATGCTCGAATTCAAATTTGATACCCAGCTTCTTATCGAAGGCGAAAATCTTTCTGAGGAGCAAATCGCCGAATATATCACAGCCAATATCAAGGGTGATAGCCTGCTCGCAGTAGGTAGCGAGGAGCTTATCAAGATTCATTTCCATACCAATGAGCCCTGGCAGGTGCTGGAATATGCAGCATCTTTGGGCGAGGTCTTCGATGTGGTCATTGAGAATATGGAGCGTCAGGCAGCAGGTCTGCAGGGTTAAGTTTATAATGCGGCAGCAGCCGCTTATGAAAGTTTATAAATAAAAGTTTAGGAGGAAGAGGATTTTATGAAACAAGGAATATTTACAATCACCGAAAACCGTAAAATCGCCAAGGACATCTATATTATGTCCATGGAAGGCGACACCTCGGCTTTCACCCGCCCCGGACAATTTGCAAATCTGGAAGTCAAAGGCTTTTATCTTCGCCGCCCCATTTCTGTCTATGATTGGGAAGACGGCAAGCTTGTTATGATCTATAAGGTAGTAGGTGAGGGCACTCAAGCCATGAGCGAAATGGAAGTTGGCGAACAGATGGATCTGCTCACCGGTCTTGGCAATGGCTTTGACACCGCCAAGAGCGGCGACACTCCCTTGCTGGTCGGCGGTGGCGTTGGTGTTCCCCCGCTTTATGCACTTGCCAAAAAGCTCATTGCAGAAGGCAAGACCGTCAAGGCAATTTTGGGCTTTGCATCCGCAGAAGATGTTTTCTGCGAAGAAGAATTCAAAGCTCTCGGTGTTGAAACAGTTATCGTAACTGCTGACGGCAGCTATGGCAAAAAAGGCTTTGTTACCGATGCGCTCAAGGATGTCGAGCCTTATACCTATTTCTATACCTGCGGTCCCAAGGCAATGCTTCAGGCTCTCTGCGAGCAATGCACCACCAGCGGCGAGCTGAGCCTGGAAGAACGCATGGGCTGCGGCTTCGGCGCCTGCATGGGCTGCACCTGCGAAACCACCAAAGGCGAAAAGAAGCGCATCTGCAAGGAAGGCCCTGTTCTGGAGAAGGAGGAAATAGTATGGTAAACACAAAAGTTGTTTTGAGCGGCGTTGAGCTCGATAACCCCATTATCCCTGCCAGCGGCTGCTATGGCTTCGGCTATGAATTTGCCGAGCTCTATGATCTTGATATCCTGGGCAGCCTTTCCTTCAAAGGCACCACCAAGGAACCCCGCTATGGTAATGTCAATCCCCGCATTGCAGAAACTCCTATGGGTATGCTTAATGCAGTAGGTCTGCAGAACCCCGGCATCGATAAGGTCATCTCCGAGGAATTGCCCAAGCTGCGTGCTTGCTTCCACAAACCCATCGTTGCCAATATCAGCGGCTTTTCAATGGAAGAATATGTACATTGCTGCGAAAAGATCGATAAGGAAGAGCAAATCGGCATCATCGAAGTCAATATCAGCTGCCCCAATGTTCATAACGGCGGCATGAGCTTCGGTACTTTGCCCGAAAGTGCTGCAGCCATCACCAAGGCTGTCAAGGCTGTTACCACCAAGCCTGTTTATATGAAGCTTTCCCCCAATGTTACCAATATCGCTGAAATCGCCAAGGCTTGCGAAGAAGCAGGCGCAGACGGCATTTCTATGATCAACACTCCCATGGGTGTCAGAATTGACCTCAAAACCAGAAAGCCTGTCTTGGGCAATGTTACCGGTGGCCTCTCTGGCCCTGCTATCCTGCCCATCGCAGTGAGAATGATCTGGCAGGTCTATGAAGCAGTCAAGATCCCGATCATCGGTATGGGCGGTGTTTCCCGTGCCCGCGATGTCATCGAGCTTATGCTCGCAGGTGCAACCGGCGTTCAGGTTGGTGCAGCCAACTTGGTCAACCCTATGGCTTGCAAACAGATTATTGATGAATTGCCCAAGGTTATGGAAGAATATGGAATTGAGAATTTAACTGATATTATCGGAGGTGCACATAATGCCTAAGGATGTAATTATTGCCTGCGATTTTCCTTCCAAGGAAATTTGCCTGGATTTTGTTTCTAAGTTCAAGGATGAAAAGCCCTTTTTGAAAATCGGTATGGAGCTTTTCTATGCCGCAGGTCCCGATATGATCAAGGCCATCAAGGACCAGGGCTTGAAGATCTTTTTGGATCTGAAGCTGCATGATATCCCCAATACCGTCAAATCCGCAATGGCAGTTTTGTCCAAGCTGGATGTTGATATGTGCAATCTGCATGCAGGCGGCGGCATCCCTATGATGGAAGCAGCCTTGGAAGGTCTTACCCGTCCCGATGGTACCAGACCTCTGCTCATCGCAGTAACTCAGCTGACTTCCACCTCTGATGAAATTCTTCACAGAGATCTGCTCATCCCCAATTCCATGGAAGAAACCGTTGCTCACTATGCAATGAATGCCAAAAAAGCAGGTCTTGACGGTGTTGTATGCTCTCCCTTGGAAGCTCAGAAGGTGCATGAGCTCTGCGGTGCAGGCTTTGTTACTGTAACCCCCGGCATTCGTTTTGCAGATGGAGCCAAGGGTGATCAGGTCCGCGTAACCACTCCCGCTCTTGCTCGTGAGCTTGGCAGCGATTATATCGTTGTCGGTCGTCCCATCACTCAGGCTGCCGATCCTGTTGAGGCTTATCGCCGCTGCGTAGCCGAATTTGTCGGTTAATAAAGTTTATAAAAATAAAAAATTAAATTCAGGAGGAATAAAATCATGGATATGACAAATATTAATCAAAAAACAGCAGAAGCATTATTGAGCATCAAGGCGGTCTTCTTCCGCCCTGAACAGCCCTTCACCTGGGCAAGCGGCATCAAGAGCCCCATTTATTGCGATAATAGACTGACTCTCACCGCTCCCGAAGTCAGAAACCACATCGAAAACAGCCTGGCAGAAGTTATCAGAAATGAATATCCCGAAGCAGAAGTTTTGATGGGCACCTCCACCGCAGGTATCGCTCATGCAGCTATCACCGGACATATTCTCGGACTTCCCATGGGTTATGTCAGAAGCGGCAACAAGGATCACGGTCGTGAAAACCGCATCGAAGGCAAGCTCGAAAAGGGTCAGAAGGTTGTCGTTATCGAAGACCTTATCTCCACCGGCGGTTCTGTTCTAGAAGTTGTTGCAGCTCTTCGTGAAGCAGGTGCAGAAGTTTTGGGTATCGCCAGCATCTTCACCTATGGTATGAAGAAGGGTCTTGACAGAATGGCCGAAGCCAATGTCAAGAACATCAGCCTTACCAACTTTGATGTAATCGCCAATGTTGCAGCTCAGCAGGGCTATATCAAGGAAGAGGATATCGCAAGATTGATCGCCTTCCGCAATAATCCCTCCGATGAAAGCTGGATCGGTAAATAATCTGCTGAATGACAAAAATCACGATAATTTGAAGGAGGTCAAAATGAAGGATTTAATAGATATTTCGGAACTCACAACTTCTGAGATCGATCAATTGATCGAAACCTCCTGCGATATTATGCAGAATCCCGCAAAATACAGTGAAAAATGCCGCGGCAAAAAGCTTGCCACACTCTTTTTCGAGCCCTCCACACGCACTCGCCTGAGCTTTGAGGCTGCGATGTATGAGTTGGGCGGAGCGGTACTCGGCTTTTCCGCCGCAGATTCCTCCTCCGCCGCCAAGGGCGAAAGCGTCAGCGATACGGTGAAAACCGTCAGCTGCTATGCCGATATCATCGCCATGCGCCATCCCAAAGAGGGTGCACCCAGAGCAGCTGCCATGGCAGCCTCCGTTCCTATCATCAATGCAGGCGACGGCGGCCACAATCACCCCACGCAGACGCTCGCCGATTTATGCACCATCAAAAAAGAAAAGGGCAGGTTGGATGCCTTGACGATCGGCTGCTGCGGCGACCTGAAATTTGGCAGAACTGTGCATTCTCTGGTCGAGGCGATGAGCAGATATGAGAATATCCGCTTCATTATGATTTCTCCCGAAGAGCTTCGTCTTCCTGAATTTGTCAAGAGTAATATTGCTCATCATGCCTCGCATGAGATAGAGGAGACTGAGGATCTTCAGCAGGTTTTGCCTGAGCTCGATGTTCTTTATATGACGCGTGTTCAGAAGGAACGCTTCTTCAATGAAGCGGACTATATTCGCCTGAAGGACAGCTATATCCTCACTCCCGCCAAACTCACAAATGCCAAGGCAGATTTGGCTATCATGCACCCATTGCCAAGAGTCAATGAAATCTCCGTAGCAGTGGATAATGACCCCAGAGCTTGCTATTTCAAGCAGGTTTTGAACGGCAAATTCATGCGTATGGCATTGATCATGAAGCTTTTGGAGGTGGAATAATGATAATAGGCAGCATCAAAGACGGCATAGTCATTGATCATATCCCCGCAGGCAGGGCTATGGAGCTTTATAAATATCTGAATCTGGAGCATGCCGACTGCGAGGTCGCAATCATCAAAAATGCCCAGAGCAAAAAGCTCGGACGCAAGGATGTTCTGAAAATCAATGAAATACTTGATATCAATTATGAGCTGCTTGGCTATATAGCGCCTGATATCACAGTCAATATCATTCGTGATGGCCAAAAAGCACAAAAGCTGCATCCGGGATTGCCGGAGACTATCACTGATATGATCAAGTGCAAGAATCCGCGCTGTATTACGACGACAGAACAGGAATTGCCGCAGATATTCAAGCTCACCGATAAGGAAAACGGTGTTTATCGCTGTCTCTATTGCGATACAATAGCTTCCCGTTAAATAAATTTTAATTGTTTTTATCACAGGTATTTATGCAGAGAGAAAATATTGCATAAATACCTGTTTTGTTATGCATAATGTGTTTAAATATGCATCTTTATGTATAATGCATATATGCGTAAATATCTCTGCCTAAAGATTCTATTTTGTATACAAGAGTACATTGTATAAAAATTGTATTTTTGGCAGGTTTTATCTTGATAAAGTGTAGGCTATTGTGTATAATATGCTGTACGTAAACGAAAGGAGTCTCATTTATGAAAAAGTCTACTATTTTAATCATTGCAATCTTATCCATCTTTGCTCTTTGCATGGCTGGCTGCGGCGGCAGTTCCTTGCCCATGGCAACAGGCGGCACCACCGGTACCTATTATTCCTATGG
>JAFSIU010000134.1 GCA_017439615.1 Bacillota bacterium | reverse complement strand
CTTCTCCCCTACACCAGCGAATAGTATTCAAACAGCACTTATGCAAAGCATAAGTGCTGTTATTTTTCACAACAAAACAAACACATTTTCATAAAGAAAAAAGAGGACGGAATTCCGTCCTCTTTTCATATGTGAGATATTATTAATGGCAGCCGTGATTTCCGCAGCCGTGATCATGATCGCCACAAGCGTGGTCGTGGTCATGATGATCACATTCAAAATCAGGATCGCCTGCGAGCTCGCCTGCTGCATAAGCTGCAACAACATCTTTGATCCAGCCGGAAACACCGGGGATACAAGTGATACCGGCATCTGCCAGACACTGTTTTGCAGGACCGCCGATACCGCCGCAAATGAGAACATTAATATTCTCTGCAGCAAGAATGCCTGCCAAAGCGCCATGACCCTGACCTGCGGGATCCAAAATACCAAGATCCTTGATCTCACCATTTTCGACTTCATAAATAGCAAATAATTTTGTCTGACCAAAATGCTGGAAAACCATATTTCCATCCCACGGAATTGCAACTTTCATTTTCATAATCTCCTTTCAAGCTTATATATTCTGTCTATATAATATTAAGTAACAACATTGAATTATTTCTTTTCTTTGATGGGCAATGCTGCAACTTCTTTTGCTGCATCGATAAGATAATCGCCTTCAAAATCTTCGATGCGACCTGCATCGCAGAGTGCTGCCAGCTCGGGATTGAGCGGGATGCGGCCGAGAACCTTGAGATCATATTTTGCAGCAACTTCTTCAACATGGCTTTCGCCGAAAACCTTCATCTGCTTGCCGCAATCGGGGCATTCGATGTAGCTCATATTTTCGACGATACCAAGGATCGGAACATTCATTTTCTTTGCCATATTAACAGCTTTGGCAACGATCATGGAAACGAGTTCCTGAGGAGAGGTAACGATGATGATGCCATCAACGGGAATAGCCTGATAAACAGTCAGAGGAACATCGCCGGTGCCCGGAGGCATATCGATGAACATTGCATCTACATCAGTCCAGATAACATCACTCCAGAACTGCTTGACAACACCGGAGATAACGGAACCACGCCAGATAACTGCGGATTCTTTATCTTCGAGCAAAAGGTTAGTGGACATAAGCTGAATGCCGCTGTCAGTCTTTGCGGGCAAGAGACCCATACCGACAGCTCTTGCACCATCTTCTACACCAAAGCATTTGGGGATGGAAGGACCGGTGATATCAGCATCCATAACAGCAACTCTCTGACCAAGACGATGACTCTGAACAGTCATCATGGAAGTAACGAGAGATTTACCGACGCCGCCTTTACCGGAAACAACAGCGATAACCTTTCTGACGGTGCTGAGTTTGTGAAGTGCTTCTTTGGGAGCAGGCTGGGAAGAATCACGGGATGCACAAGCAGAACCGCATGAAGAGCAGTTGTGAGTGCAGGTTTCGGGATTTTGTTCCTGAACTTTGTTTTCTTCAGTCATTTTACATTTCTCCTTTTCAAAATTAATTATTATTTTTCTTGCGGGCAGGTAGTGCAGGCATATGGACATGGACAATCGCTCTCGGGATTTTCATAATTGCCGCCGCGAATGAGTATTACCAAAGAATTGCACAATGCTGTGGCAGTAGTCTTTCTTGCGGAATAAAGTATACGCTGAAAGGTTCCGCGGGAAACGCCCATTCTCTGTGCGGCCTCATCCTGACCAAGCTCCTCCATATCGCAAAGCCTGATTGCTTCAAGCTCCTCCAAAGACATATCAATGAATCCACGGCCTTCCTGCGGGATAAAGATACGGCTGTTGGGGTTGACACATACTCTGCGAATCTTGGTTTGTCTTGCCATTAGGTCACCGCCTGTCATATTCTCGCGATTTTGTGCATATGCACAAAATCCAACTGTCCTTAATTATAATGTGCATATGCACATTTGTCAATAGAAAAAAGTTAATTTCTGCGACAAATTAAAAAGAAATGACAAAAAACGATTCAATTGTTTTATCATCATTTCTTTTATTTTTGATCCATGCTGTCTGATATTAAATCAACGGTCAAAGAAAATATTTTTTCCGCTGGCAGCAAGGGGTATTCCATAAATCAGTTCAACATCCGCACCGAGAAGCTGCATTTCCGCAGCAGCAAGACCTGCTGAATAAAGGACTCTGTTATCAATTCTTCTATCCATTGCCACAGAAACAGCACTGCCGACAGCTATACCGAGATCTGTGATATTGAAGGTACAAGGAGCAGGGTTTTCCTCGCAGCTTGCAGCACCGCAAAGACCACAGCCGGAAAGTCCGCAAGGAGTATTTTTGACACCTATCAGAAAAATAGCCTGCGCTGCATCAACACAGTTTGCATCACGCAGGAAGAATTTCCAGCCTTTTATCTCTGACATTTCACGCATTTTTGCAGTCAGGGCAGCTTTTTCTTCACCATCCAAAAGACAGAATTCAATCTTGTCCAATCCGCGTGCTTTGGGTGCGGTGCGGGCAGCATCCGCCATAGCGCGCGCTGCTTCCATAATCCCCTTTTTCTCCAATTCAAAAGCTTCGTATTTCATAGTTATCCTCCTTATATCTTATATTCCAGCAAAAGCTGCTTGTCCTCCGTTGACACACGGAGAGATTCACGGATTTTCTGTATTGATTTATTCTGCACAAAAGGCGGCAATTCCTGCTTTTGCAGCAAGGCTTCCGTTTTTTGCGGGAATTTGACATAGCAAACGGACAATGCCCATGCTATGCCCATAGCACAATAATAACCATCACTGTTCATTTCGGCAAAGATTCCCAGCACTTCATTTATATATTCCGGCAAAAGAAAATAATTCATCAGAATACAAACCGCAAAACGCCGTTCGAATTGTGATTCGCTGAATATATATGCCTGTAATTCGGAATAAACAAAGGGCAGATTCTTTTTCACCTGCTTCAGTGCTGCACAAAAGCTGTCGCACACCGCCCAATTATCTATATAAGATACGAACTGCTTTACCATCTGCCATTTCTCAGCGAAATCGACTTTTGCTCCTGCAATGACAAAGCCGCAAATCAATTTCTCCTCATGACTATGCGAAGAAAGCTCAAAAAACTGCTTCAAAAATGACTGCCAATCAGATGTAAGGATCAGCTTCGCCATTGTACGCAATTTCGGCAATCTGATGCCATAGCTCAAACCGATATCAGGCACAAGCGAATCATTGAAAGACTTGTACCCCGCTTCAGCATTAGCTGTAAGCTCTTGCCGCAAAGCATCATAATCAAACATAGCACCAACTCCTCTGTTTTGATTATAAAGCAAAACAGATTGTAAAACAATAAAGAACTCACCTTGCCAAGTGAGTTCTTTTTATTTATTGAAATTACCGATTGAAATCTCAGGAATGGGATGTTCGATAAGATATCTGATTTCAGGGGTAAGAAATTTGCTGCAAAGCACTGCTTTTTCCTCAATAGTAGCAGAAGTGTAGCCGCTTTTGAGCCAATTGATGGTTGAAGTGCAAAGTCCTTCGATAAAAACCAATACCATATGATCCATCGCAGCATCATATTTTTCTTCCCCATAATAGGCCTTCATCATACGTTTGGAGTTTTCATATTGAAAGCGTTTGTAATAGTCATTGAAGCAATATTCTTCATTGTTGCCGCCTTTATTATCGGTTTGTTCTCGACACTTGCCAATGGCTGTCCTATGCGTCAGCATGTTATGGCAGCAAGTGGAAACCTGAGCGCACTTTGCTTTCTGCTTGGTTTTTATGCCGCTGTCATTATTTTTGACAAATATCTTGCAAGCTACTTCAATTCGCTGATACTTTAGACTCAATTTTAATTAAATGTTTTAGAAATAAAAAATAGCCGCACTTATGAAGTGCGGCTATTTTTTATTTTTAAATTAGTCTTCAACTGCAGCGTTGAGAGCTTCCATCAATTTGTCAACATCCATGCCGTGTGCTTTTGCACCCTGCTCGATATTTTCAAAATGAGAAGCAGCGCAGCCGAGGCAGCCCATACCGAACTGCATAAGAACTCTGGCAGTCTGAGGATATGTCTCGACAAGTTCCATAATTCCCATATCTCTGGTAATTTTATCCATTTTCAAAACCTCCTTTATGAGTTTGTCTATATTACAATTATATCACAAAGTTGTGAATTGTAAAGCTATTTTAAGACCACATTGGCATCTCCCAGCAACTCCCTTAATTCCCGCATCAATACCTTGTCAGGATATACCCCTCCCAAGCCTTCCGGCTCGTGATATTGTTTGAGATTATTATAATAGAAAGAAACCTTCATCGAACCCACATTGGGAGCAAGCATTGCTTTGACACGATCAATGAAGGCTGTGTCTTCGGAATCGGGCAGACGCAGATAAAGTGTACCGACAATATTGGCATCGTCGATAACAAGCTGTGGTGAGGCATCTCGCAAGGATATCTTGCCGGAAAGCAGTATTATATTGCCGCTATAAAGATAAGAATGGATCTTTGCATAGGTTTTTGGGAAAGCAACACAACGAATTGAGCCTTCTTTATCCTCCAGAGTGAAGGCTGCCATACTCTCACCATTCTTGGTCAAAAGGCTTCTGTAATCGTTGACAGCGCCTGCTAAGATTACAGCAGTTTTGTCTTCAAGCTGCAGAGCATCTGTGATAGTATGGCTTATCTTGCGGGTAAAGACCTTTTCATAGCAATCCAAGGGATGACCGCTGACATAGAAACCGATCATTTCCTTTTCCATTGCCAGAAGCTCCGCTTCAGAGAATTCCTTGATATCGGGGAATTCCAGAGACTGAGCGTTCATAATATCATCGCTCATACCAAAATCAAAAAGCGACATCTGGGCAGAATTCTTGTCAGCATTGACTTTCTTTGCCAATTCGAGAGCCTTATCTACCACAGCGAGCATCTGTGAGCGTTTGACACCGAAGCAATCCAAAGCACCGCATTTTATAAGACTTTCGAGCATTTTGCGATTGACCTGCAAACGAGTGCAAAGATCTGTCAAAGAAGAATATGGGCCATTTTGCTCTCTTTCTGCAATCAGCTCATCAACAATATCCCTGCCGACATTTTTGACCGCAGCAAGACCGAAGCGGATAGCACCGTCATAAACCGAGAACTGTCGCTCGCTTTCATTGATATCGGGAGGCAGAATAGGAATATCCAGCTTGCCGCATTCATCAAGGAAAACAGGCACTTTATCAGGGTTATTGACCACAGAGGTCAGGGTTGCAGCCAGAAACTCTGCGGGATAATTTGCCTTCAGATAGGCCGTCTGATAGGTAACAATGGCATAGGCTGCTGAATGGGACTTGTTGAAGCCATAGCCGGCAAATTTCTCGATAAGGTCGAAGATATGGCCTGCCTGCTCTCCGTCAACACCATTGGCGACCGCGCCTTCAACAAAGTGCGCGCGTTCCTTCAGAATGATCTCAAGCTTTTTCTTACCCATTGCACGACGCAAAAGGTCTGCCTGACCGAGAGAAAAGCCTGCCAAAGCAGATGTGCACTGCATTACCTGTTCCTGATAAAGAATAACACCATAGGTTTCCTTCAGCACATTCTCCAAACGCGGATGCATATAATCAGGCTCTTCTCTGCCATGCTTGCGGTTGATATAGTCATCGACCATACCGCCTTCCAAAGGACCGGGGCGATACATTGCAACAAGCGCAATAATATCCTCAATGCAGTCGGGACAAAGGCGCTTCATCAAATTGCGCATACCTTCACTTTCAAGCTGAAAAACGGCAATTGTTTCGCCCTCCTGCAGCATATCGAAGGTCTTTTTGTCGTCAAGCGGCAAATTGTCTACATCAAT
>JAFSIU010000133.1 GCA_017439615.1 Bacillota bacterium | reverse complement strand
CAACATAGGCATCCTGATCAATAACACCCTTGCCGTCTTGGACAGGGAATTTGACATAGATAGCAGGAGAAACATGGTCGGCATATTCGACCTCGGCCTCAGCCAATGCGGTCTCGCAGGAAGGGCACCAATAAACCGGTTTCAAACCTTTATAAATGTAGCCCTTCTTGGCCATTTCACCGAAAGCACCGATTTGAGCAGCTTCAAATTTGGGCTGCAGAGTCAGATAGGGCTTTTCCCAATCGCCGATGACACCGAGGCGCTTGAAGCCTTCTCTTTGAATATCGACATATTTAAGTGCGTAATCACGGCAGCGATTGCGGAATTCGACCTTGCTGACTGAATGGCGATTAATGCCCAAATCCTTGATAGTCTTTTGCTCAATGGGCAAACCGTGAGTGTCCCAGCCGGGAACATAAGGAGAGTCATAGCCTGTCATAGTCTTATATTTGATAATAATATCCTTCAAAACCTTATTGAGGGCATGACCCAAATGGATCTCACCATTGGCATAGGGAGGTCCGTCATGCAGAATAAACTTAGGCTTGCCAGCATTTTTTTCGCCGACCAGCTTATAAATATCCATTTCCTGCCATTTTTTGAGGGTTTCCGGTTCCTTTTGGGGCAAATTGCCGCGCATGGGGAAATCGGTATTCGGAAGATTGAGAGTTTTGCCGTATTCCATTTGAACAGCTCCTTTAAATAAAAATTCTTTATTAAAACACAAAGGTTAAACAAAATAAAAAGTCCCTCATCCGCTAAGGGACGAAAGACTCCGCGTTACCACCCAAATTGCAGTTAAACTGCCACTCAATAAAGGCGCATAAACGCCTTTCAAGAAGATAACGGTTCTTTGCCGTCCTGCCCTACATATCGAACAGGCACTCCAAGGTGATGGATTTGGCAGTTTAGAAACCTTCGGCTCACACCATCCCGAATTCGCTGAGTTCTTCCCTGCTAATCGTCCTTTTCAACACTTTAACATATTTATGGTAATTATATAAGATAAATCTTTTTTCGTCAAGACTTATTCAATGTTTGAAACATCATCGCTGTCGCCGTCATCATATTCGTCATAATCATTGTCAAGCTCAACAGCATTCTCGCGCATTTCTTCAACCAATTCCCTGATTTCTTCTGCATATTCTTCATCGGCATAAAGCACGGCATAGCCTGAAGAAATGTCATAAACCGGCAAAGCTGCCGAGTCTGAAAGATGCAGCATATGAGGTATGGCATTGTCTTCCAGGATGCTTTCAATCATCTGCGCTTCTATTTCATTATCCAATTCGCAAACTGCAATATAGTTATTTTTCATAATACTATCACTCCTCGTTTTTTGGATATTTTAATGCATTTGCGGACTATATATACAAGTGTACGAGCAGATGGATAAAATTGCAAGTTTTTTGCGCAGAGAATTATGTTTTCTGCTATTGAATAAAAACACGCCATGAGATATACTTAATATAAGGTATTTAAAGGAGCCAAGCAACAAATGCCAAACGCAGCATATTATAATAATCAGCGTCATTATCGCAGTACAATAAAAAAATACAGACTTTTCCCTACGTCTTTGGCAGGCATATTGGTCTTTGGACTCGTACTTTTCCTTGCAGGCCTGCTATGGGCTATTTTGGCATTTCTGCTTATCAAAGACCCTGATGAAATAAAATTAATTCCATATATCATTTATTTTCTTTCAGTGGCAGCAGGCTGTGCCACATCATCAGCTATATGCCGCGGAACAAGTATAATTCCTGCTCTGGCAGTTGCAGTTTTGGCTGCGGCAATGAGTTTCATCGGCATAGACCTGCAGGAACTGAGCATTTGGGGATTAATTTTGAAACTTGTTCTTAATATTCTGATTGCATTTATTATCACTGTTATAGCAAAGGCAATAGGCAGTCGTGAAAACCGCAATATAAATCTTCGCGGTGAATTGAAATTTTGATTGAATTTTTGATAGAAAGCTCTGTTTAAACAGATTAAACAGAGCTTTTTATTTTTTTATTGCCTTTGCGAAATTAATTTGCTATTATATCTTTGGATATTTAATACCCAAAAATTTTTTATAAGGAGTGTTTTTGCAATGGATAACAATCTGCAAAAAAGATTCGGTCTGCCGACAGCTATTGCTATGGTAGTCGGTACCGTAATCGGCAGCGGTGTTTTCTTCAAAGCTGAGAAGATTCTCACCGCAACAGGCGGCGATCTGCCTACCGGTATTCTTGCCTGGATCATCGGCGGTCTCATCATGATTATTTGTTCTTATGTTTTTTCCATTCTTGCAACCCGTTATGAAAAAATCAACGGCGTTGTTGACTATGCAGAAGAAGCAGTAGGCAGCAAATATGCTTATCTGGTCGGCTGGTTTATGGCAACAATTTACTATCCCACTCTCGTTTCTGTTTTGGCATGGATCTCCGCAAGATATCTCTGCGTTTTACTTGGTTGGGATATCACCTCCGGTGCTTGCCTCGTTATCTCCTGCTTCTTCCTGGTAGGAAACTATGCATTGAATGCACTTTCTCCCAAGCTCGCAGGTAAATTCCAGGTCAGCACCACTGCCATCAAACTCGTTCCCCTTTATCTGATGGCTATTGTCGGTACCATCTTTGGTCTCAACAATGGCATTCTGGTTGAAAACTTCACCATGGGCGCTATCGTTGAAGTTTCCGGCAATCCTCTCTTTGCTGCTGTTGTTGCAACCGCTTTTGCTTATGAAGGTTGGATTCTCGCAACAAGCATCAATGCCGAACTGAGAGATGCAAAGAAAAATCTTCCCAAGGCTCTCATCATCGGCGCTTTCATCGTTGTTAT
>JAFSIU010000132.1 GCA_017439615.1 Bacillota bacterium | reverse complement strand
GCCGCTGTTTCTGCTGTTTGCACAGCCGCAGCCGCTTCTGCCGGAATTGCCGGATCTGGCACAGCTATTATATGTCATAAAAAACACCTCTTAAAATATATTATCGTTCTCTCCGTATCATTTAAAAAAGCGGGGAACTACTAATATTATATTTTCAGAAACCGTCCTTTGTGCCGATGATAATGAATTTTGTCCAAAAAAAGAGCAGTATTGCAATGCAATACTGCTCTTTGAAAACAATGCTTATGCTTTGTTGGAGCTGCCGAAAATACGAATCTTTTCGCGGACGATCTCGGTCATAGCCTCTCTTGCGGGGCCAAGCACCTTGCGGGGGTCAAGCTCCTTGGGATTTGCAGCAAGCGCATCCTTGGCTGCAGCCATAAAAGCCTCACGGATATTGGTATCGATATTGATTTTGGAAACACCGCGGGCAATAGCCTCGCGCAGAGCATCATCGGGAACGCCGGAGGAGCCGTGCAGAACGATAGGAGTATCGATAAGCGCATGGATCTTGCTCAGACGCTCAAAATCAAGCTTGGGAACACCCTTATATTGACCGTGCGCAGTGCCGATTGCAATAGCCAAAGCATCGGGATGAGTATTTTCGATAAAATATTTCGCCTCTTCGGGATCGGTATAAGCAGCCTCGGCCTCAGAAACATGAACATTATCCTCGGTGCCGCCGATTTTGCCGATTTCAGCTTCAACGGAAATGCCTGCGGAATGGGCAACCTCAATTACCTTGTTGGTAACAAGGATGTTTTCTTCAATGCTGCGTTTGGAGCCATCGATCATAACAGATGTGAAGCCCTTGGCGATGCAGAGGCAAACCTGATTAAAATCGGTGCCATGATCAAGATGCAATGCAACGGGGACAGGAGCCTTCTCGGCGGCGAGCTTGGTGAGAGCCACGATATAATCAATACCGGCATATTTGATGGCACCCTGAGAAGCCTGCACGATAACAGGAGCTTTCTCAATGGTAGCGGCATTGATGATAGCCTGAATGATTTCCATATTGTTGCAATTGAAGGCACCAACGGCATATTTTCCTTTTTCGGCTTCGAGCAATAATTCTTTCATAGGTACTAACGGCATAATATTACCTCCTAAAAATTTATTCATCAAACCGCTGTCAAAAGCGGCAAAAAAACTATATCATTCAAGCGCAGCCTGCGGTATGGCAGTGCTTCTAAGCTCGCATATCTCACCATTGGCCTTATATGCACGGGCGAGCAAGGCATTTGCAGACATACGGCGCATAGGCAATTCCACGACCGAGCCGATCTCAATATCCGTACCGCTGATATCCAATACGGTAAGCTGCATACTCACTCTGCCGACGATAGACAGCTTTTTGCCCTGATAAAGAGCATAATATTTTGGTTTCTTCAACAGGAGCCTTGCAATACTGTTGGTAAATTCCTTGCAGGCAGAGGTAAAGTTCACACTTCGGGCATGCGGCTCCATGGTCAGACCATCAACATAACCGATGGCAACAACAGCCGCACGGAAAGCTTTTTTTGCCTTGAAATCATTGCCATAGCCAACTGTTTCACCCGCTTTGACATCATGAATCGCCAAAACCCTCGCTTTTACGCTCCAGGGATTGGCAAGCTTCCAATCAGCAGGCAGAGCGCAGGGGGATTGACCATAAAGCAGGGTGCCGACACGTACCATATCAAACTGTGATGCGGGCAAGGAAAGAACTGCGGCAGAATTGGCAAGATGCGCCATGCCATAATCAATGCCTTTGGCTTTAGCAGCTGCAAGAAAATCCTCAAAGCATTTTTGCTGAGCCTTGGCAGAGGTCTTATCCGCAGCAGCAGCTGCTGCAAGATGGGAGAACACGCCTTCGACCTTTATATGCGGCATCTCGGCTGCCGCCTGCAGCAAAGCAAGCGCATCATCACTTTTGACACCTGTTCGGTTCATACCTGTATCAAGCTCAATATGTATGGGATAAGCAGCACTTTGCATATCATTCAAAGCCTGCAGAGCTTCAATATCATCTATGCTTGGGGTCAGTGAAAATTGCACATAAGAAGCAATTTCTTCCGCAGCGGCAGGCGCAAGCACCAGAATGGGAGCCTTGATATCTGCAAGGCGAAGCTCAATGCCTTCTTCAATGGTGGTTACTGCAAGCATTTCAGCATATTGCTCAAAAACGCGGGCACAGGCAACAGAACCCATACCATAGCCATTTGCCTTCACAACAGCCATAAGCCTGACATTTTCTGCAAGATGACGACGAACCTCCAGACAATTGGCGGCCAAGGCATCCAGATCGATCTCTATCCATCTTTGAATTCGGGCGGGGATTTGCATTCGAACACTTCCTAAAAATTTTTGAACAACAATCTATCTTAAGTCTATCGTAAGTCTGTCATTTCCGATACAAACGGCAAAAAGTCCGCCTGCCTGGAGATTAATTGTATAGCTGAAGCTTTTGTCCTCTGCAGGAGTTATATAATGCGAAAAACGCTTCAGATAAAGCTCAGGATTTTCGGGATTGAGAACATAAACAACCATTCTTGCATTTTCAGCATAGGCAAAGCCATTCACAACGATCTCGCCTGCTGCAAACCCGCCTTTTCTGTCATTGACAAAAAAACCGTCTCCACGCACAAGCTCCAGACTGACATAAAGATCATCTGCACCTTTTGCCGGTGAATAGCAGGCATGAATACCTGCAAAGCGGACATCCTCCGCATAAAGCAAAGCTCTGTATTCGGGAATATTTATCCATTCATTCCAAATGCTTTGCGCATCATAGCTGCCTGCCGAAAGCAATTCGCTGACATTGACAAGACCTGCCTGCTGACTGCGTTGCTGCAAATCTCCGCGGGTTACGGAAATATGTGAAAGCTTTTTGCTAAGTGCAAGCTCACGCGCCTGCAAGAATGCCATATCTTCAAGCGGCTTTGCTAAAAGCAGCGGCTGCAGATCAATGGCTGCTCTTTGTCGGTTGATGATATCAAGCAGCTCTTCGGCAACAGCATCAGCATCCAAAGCAACTTCATCGACTGTTACCAGATTGCTTTCAGCTATCCAATTGACCGAACAATTGAGGCTTTCACCAAGAAAACGCAGCGGCAGCATTGTACGCTGCTCAATGACATCGGGAGCCACATCAAGAGTTATTTCATTGCCGTTTATCACAGCTTTGGTACTGCCGAGATAAAGAGTGAGAGAAACCACACCCTTCTGTACAACAACAGATTGATCTGAGGCAGAATAATTGACCACAGCCCCAAGCTTTTCACAAATGGCGCGCATGGGAACGAGCGTACGATAATCCTTTATAACAGGCGGTACATCTGTTATCAACAACTCGCCGTTCACCTTCACCTGCATATCCTCAGCCATTACGGCTGCAGGAAACAGGAAGCATGCTATGAGCAGCAAAACTGCTGTATAAAAAAGCTTGCATTTCTTCATAGACCTGACCTGCTGAATCATTCCTTGATATAAATCTTTGCACCGAGGGAACGGAATTTTTCGCAAATATCCTCATAGCCGCGCTCGATATGATGAATGTCTGATATTTCGGTTCTGCCTTCAGCGGCAAGAGCCGCAATGATCATCGCACCGCCGGCACGAAGATCGGTAGCTCTGACATCTGCTCCATGCAGCTTGGGCACACCGCGGACATAAGCCGTTGTGCCCTTGGCATCGATTCTGATATCGGCACCCATACGGCAAAGCTCACGTACATGCATAAAACGGTTTTCGAAAATGGTTTCCGTAACAGTGCTTTCACCCTCGGCAGAAGCAAGCATAGCCATGATCTGAGCCTGCATATCTGTCG
>JAFSIU010000131.1 GCA_017439615.1 Bacillota bacterium | reverse complement strand
GACCACGGCAGCCATTTCCCAAATTGCAGCCCAGCTCGAACAAAAAGAACTGGTTGAGCGTTATTCCATGCCCGGTGACAGACGCACTGTCTATGTTCGCATCACGGACAAGGGCAGAGAATTTTATGAAGCAGAGGTGCGGCATTCGCAGGAAATGATGCAGAAAGCCATTGAGCAAATGGGCGAGGAAAGGGCTGCACAATATCTGGCTCTCAGCCGTGAATTTCAGCAGATAGTCAGGGAACTTTGATTGCCTTTTATTGAGAGAGTTTTGGTTTTGACATAAGAAAGGTTATTATGAAAGCAATATTAAAATATGCAAAAAAATTTCTGCCATTGATCGTTTGTATGATCTTTTTCATCGCAGTGCAGGCATTGGCAGATCTGCGCTTGCCGCGCTTTACCTCGGATATCGTTAATATCGGTATTCAGCAGGGCGGCATCACCGAAAGCCTGCCCACACATATCCGCGCAGATGAGGCGCAGAGATTTATGCTGCTGCTTGATGCGGATGATGCTGTACTGATGCAGGCAAGCTATTTTGAACAAAATGGGAAATATATTTTGAAAGAGGATATCACAGATCCTCAAAAAGCTGAACTTCGTGCCGCTATGCAGGTGCCGCAGGCATTTTTATATAGCCTTTATTCCGCTGCAGGCTCCGAAGAAACAGTCCTTGAGCTTCCCGAAGCTCTTGGCGATGCAGCTGCGCTGAATGAGCTTTGGCAAAAGGGTGATGAAAAATCCCTGCAAGCTGCCTTGCCGCTTATTCTGCAGGCAATGGAGGATTTCGCAGCCTCCGCAGACGAAAGCCTTGAACAAAGTGCGATCGCTTATGTGCAGCAGGAGCTTGTTGCCTGCGGTGAGGATATACACGCCATACGCAATGCTTATATGCTGAAAACAGGCTCGCAGATGCTGGCTTTTGCTTTGCTGATCGTAGTTTCTGCCGTATGTGCCAATTTCTGTACCACAAGACTCGGCGCGGGCTTTGCCCGTGAGCTGCGCAGCGGTGTTTTCAGGCGTGTTATGCATTTTTCACAAAAAGAATTCACGGGTATGTCCACTGCGACTCTTATCACACGCTCAACCAATGACATTCAGCAGATACAGATGCTCTTCACGATGAGTCTTCGACTGATGTTTTTTGCTCCTATCATGGGTTTTGGCTCATTGGTCAATGTTATCGATATGAATGTTGGCATGACATGGGTGGTAGCATTTGCCGTTTTTGCCATTCTTACCCTGATGATAAGCCTGCTTTGCATCACTATGCCTAAATTCAAGCTGATGCAGCGCCTGATCGACCGCATCAATCAGGTTGCCCGCGAGGCTCTTTCCGGCTTGCCCGTTGTGCGTGCCTTTTCACGAGAAGAATATGAAAATAAGCGCTTCGATGAGGCAAATACCAACTTGCTGAAAACAAGCCTTTATCTCAACCGTCTGATGAGCATTCAGCATCCCGTTCAGACTCTCATTATGAACGGCATTTCCGTGCTGATCATCTGGATAGGTGCAGATCTTATCAATAACGGTGCAGCTCAGGTCGGTGATTTGCTCGCCTTTATTCAATATGCAATGCATATTGTTATTTCCTTCTCTTTTGTATCGATGCTGAGCATTCAGCTGCCCCGTGCCATTGTTTCCATCAAGCGTGTTGGCGAGATTCTGGAAATGCCCATTTCCATAACCGATCCCGCAGAACCGATGAGCTTTTCGCAGGAGCAGAAGGGTGTTGTGGAATTTCGCAATGTTTGCTTCCGCTATCCCAATGCTGAGGCAGATGTGCTGCAGAACATTTCCTTTGTTGCGCGTCCGGGTGAGACAACAGCCTTCATTGGCTCCACCGGCAGCGGCAAATCCACACTCATCACTCTTATTCCTCGCTTTTTTGATGTTACATCGGGCGAAATTCTGGTCAATGGTATGGATATCCGCAAGGTTAAGCTCTCTGAGCTGCGTTCCAAAATCGGCTTCGTACCGCAAAAGGGTCAGCTTTTCTCCGGTACGATAGCTTCGAATATCGCCTATGGTATTGATGAGCTTGATGAAGCGACAATGCGTAAGGCTGCAGAAGTCGCTCAGGCAGCAGCCTTCATCGAAGCCGATCCGAATGGCTATGAAAGAGCAATCGCTCAGGGCGGTACCAATGTTTCGGGCGGTCAGCGTCAGCGACTTTCCATCGCCCGTGCCATTGCCAAAAATCCCGAGATATATATTTTTGATGACAGCTTCTCGGCACTTGATTTCAAAACAGATGCCGCATTGCGCAAGGCATTGTTTCAGCATACCGCCGATGCAACAGTGCTTATTGTTGCGCAGCGTATCAGCACCGTTTTGCGCGCAGATCAGATAATCGTGCTTGACAAGGGCAGAATAGTCGGCAAGGGTACTCATGCCGAGCTGCTGGCAAGCTGTGATGTTTACCGCCAGATCGCGGAATCTCAATTAAGTAAGGAGGAATTGAACTGATGGCTGAAAACAACAAAAATCTTCCTCCGGAACAAAGAGACATGCTCCAAAGGACAAAAAGTTTTCCTTCAAGCCCGGCGGTGCCTTGCCGCCTCCCGGTGCACCGGGAGATAAGCCTAAGAATTTCAAAGGCACTCTTGTTCGTTTGATAAAAGCGCTGGCAGAATACAGGCTGCATATCATTCTGATCATTATTTTTGCTGTCGGCAGCTGCGTTTTCTCTGTTGTCGGTCCCAAAATCCTCGGTAATGCGACCAGTGAGCTTTATGCAGGTGTGGTCAGCAAGCTTGCAGGCGGCAGCGGTATCGATTTTGCAGCTTTGCACCGAATTCTGATTTTCCTATTCTCTCTTTATGTTTTTTCTGCCTTGCTGAGCTTTTTCCAAAGCTTTTTGCTGGCAGGCATCACGCAAAAGGTTGCCTATAGCTTCCGCCGCCAGCTTTCCGAAAAGGTCAATCGTCTGCCGATGAGCTTTTTTGATAAGCAGCAGACATGTGAAGTGCTTTCGCTCATCACTAATGATGTTGACACGCTGACAAACGGTCTTGCCCAAAGCCTGACACAGCTCATCACCTCGGTGATAACAATTATCGGTGTATTTTTCATGATGCTTTCCATTAATATCCCGATGACAGCTGTTACTGTGCTTATGGTGCCGATCTCAGCTTATCTTGTTTCTGTCATCGTCAAGCATTCGCAGAAATATTTCATGCGTCAGCAAGCCTTCCTTGGTCATGTCAATGGTCAGATCGAAGAATCCTTCAGCGGTGTATCCGTTATTCAGGTCTTCAATAATGAAGAAGCGGTTATACGCGATTTTGAAAAACAGAATAACGGGCTTTATCAGTCTGCGTGGCGTTCAGGTTTTCTCTCGGGATTGATGATGCCCATCACAGGCTTCATCGGCAATATCTGCTATGTTGCTGTGGCTGTTCTCGGTGGCTGGTATGCTGCAATGGGAACTATCAGAGTTGGTGATATCCAATCCTTTATTCAATATTCCCGCAGCTTCCGTATGCCTATCAATGATATGACCATGATATCCAATATGCTGCAATCAATGGTTGCTGCCGCAGAAAGAATCTTCCGTTTCCTTGACGAGCCGGAAGAGGAACAGCTGGCTGCTGAGCATTGTATGCAAAACGGTGTCAGGGTCGATCCCCATAGCTTGCAGGGTGCGGTCGAATTCCGCAATGTTCGCTTCGGCTATGATCCCGAGCAGCCTGTTATCAAAAACTTCTCTGCGAAGATCGCTCCCGGTCAAAAAATCGCCATTGTCGGTCCCACTGGCGCAGGCAAAACAACCATTGTCAAACTGCTGATGCGTTTTTATGATGTGAATGACGGTGCCATTTTTGTTGACGGCCATAATATCACAAGCTTCGACCGCAGCGAGCTGCGCGAGGTCTTTGGTATGGTTCTGCAGGATACATGGCTTTTCGCAGGCAGCATCACAGAGAATATCCGTTATGGCAGACTTGATGCCTCAGATGAGGAGATCAGGCAGGCTGCAGAGGCTGCTCATGTTCATCACTTTGTTCAGACCTTGCCCGAGGGCTATAATATGCAGCTCAATGAAGATGCCACCAATATCTCCCAAGGACAAAAGCAGCTGCTTACCATTGCCCGCGCTATTCTTGCCGACAACAGAATCCTCATTCTCGATGAAGCGACAAGCTCTGTCGATACCCGCACCGAAGAGCTTATACAAAAAGCAATGGATAATCTGATGCAGGGCAGAACGAGCTTTATCATCGCACACCGCCTTTCTACCATCCGTGATGCCGATCTGGTGCTTGTTATGAATGAAGGCGATATCGTTGAGCAAGGCACTCATGATGAGCTTCTGCAGAAAAACGGTGTCTATGCCCAGATGTATTACAGTCAGTTTGATACAGTGGCATAAAACTTTTATAAAAAACAAAAAAATCTCCGTTTTTAAAAACGGAGATTTTTTATGAGGCTTTTTTGATTTTGCAGAGGCATTTGTTATTCCGACTTTGTTTATACAGACAGATTTATTTTGCCTGCATAATTCCAGAGAACATATTGGCGCCGTCTGTGATGCGAAAATCTGTTGTTTGCTCGTCTGCTTCACTTGTGTTTTCATTTGTTGGGAATCCTTGTCTGTCATCAGGCAAGTCAGGCATATCCGCAGGTCGTTCTCCTTCCGGCATATCCTGTCTGAAGGGCGGCGTAGCTCCATCAGGCAGTTCTTTGGGCTCAAAGCTTTCTGTCGGCGGCTGCATATTGTCAGGCAACTTATCCCATTTTGAATTATCCGGTCTCATATCAGGCTGCATATCCGGTTTCATATTAGGTCTGCCCATCATATTTCCACTGTCTGCTGCCAGTTGTTTATCATTATTCCAAAGGGTGTATATCCCCTCTGTCAGCTCTGGACTGCTGAAAATCAGTATAGAATAATCATTATCGGGCATCATTTCTGAGACAGTGTTGCCATTTTCGTTTCTCAGGCTGAGCATATTCCCGCCTGCCTGCTTTTGAGTGAAACTGAAAACGGCATAAGTCTGCCCACCATCTTCGATACGGTCGAGCATATGCCCGCTTGCGATGACCGTGCCGCCATTGATATAAATACCCATATCGGAGTCTATACCTGCATCAGCACTGTCAGAGCAGGCGGCAGCAGTTACCTGCCCGCCATTGATGACAAGCCAGCCATTCGAATCAATGCCATCGCCTTCTCCGGTGTTTCCTGTAACATTTATCGTAAGCTCGCCTCCGTTGATGGTAGTAACAGAGATGCCATCTTCATTGGTATTGATGCCGTCATTGCCCGATTCAATATTGATTTTGCCCCCGTTGATTGTCAGGTGAAGCTCGCTGTCAAGCCCTTCATTCTCAGCGATAATATTCAAAGTGCCGCTATCCTGCTCGCCGCCTGCGATATTCATAGACATCCTGGAATAAAAAGCTCCGTCATATTTGTGAAGCTTTTTGGCATCCTCAACTTCGGTTTTGCTTTCATTCAGCACTACACTGTCCGGCTTATAAATCCTGGCGACATAAGAGCCCTTGACGGTGTTAAGTGAATTGTCTGCAATTATGATATTTGCACCTGCGGCCGAGGTATCAATATCAAATGAAGCTTTGTCCTCATCCGTGCTGCCGCATTCATAGACATTATAGAAAATTATGGCAGGTGCGACCTCGCAGGTGATATCTGCTCCGTCTAATATCAGGGTAACTTTTGCTGCGGGATCATTTTCGGCATCATCTCCAAGATCAATTGCGACCTGCCCCTTGCGCAGCTTGCCGCTGATGCTGTATTTGCCGGGCTGTGAAATGTGCAAGACGGTGTGCGCTGCGGCTTCTTCTGCACTGTGTGCATCTTCTTCGCTGCCCTCGCCATATGTGAAGTCTTTGCCGCTTTCATAGTATATGATGTCATTTGCCACAAAAACCGCACTTTCTTTGTTTGTTTTAGCAGGCTCGCCATCAACTGTGATTTCGTTGTCGCTCAGGCAGATTTCGATCACATTTTCCGAATTTGTTCCTGCTGTCGCATTTTGTTCCTGATGAGTGTTGTTTGTGCTGCATGAGGTGAAAAAGATTGTCAAAGCAGCAAGCAGAATAAAAATTTGTGTCCTTTTCATATTTTTGTCCTTTCTGAATCTGTTGGAAATTTCCTTGCACTTATTTTATCACTCTTTCCGTACATAATTTTGGGTGAAAATGAGGCAAATATTTGCTCTCTTTGCAGGAATGTCCAATAAAACGGAGAATTAAAAAATATTACGATTGACATGGAGGCCTGAGAATGAGCAAATCCGAAAACCAAAAGCAAAAGCTGCTGATAGTTTTGCAAATGCTGTGGGAAAAAAGTGATGAGGATCATTGGCTGACCTGCAATGATATCCTTGCTGAGCTGGAAAGACAGGGGATCACTGCAGAAAGAAAAAGTGTTTACAGCGATATCACCGCCCTGCAGGATTTTGGTATTGACATAGAATGCAGGAGAGGTGCGGGTGGCGGCTATTTCATTGCCAACCGTGATTTTGAGCTGCCCGAATTAAAGCTTTTGGTGGATGCGGTGCAGTTTTGCCGCTTCATCACTCCCTCCAAATCCGAAAAACTGATCAAAAAGCTGCAAAGCCTCAGCTCTCAGCATCAGGCGGCTTCCCTGGGCGGCAATCTGTGGCTTGATAACAAGGGCAAAGCTGATAATGAGAGCATTCTGCTGAATATCGACAGCCTGCGCGATGCGCTCAGCCGACAGGTATTGGTAAGCTTCCAATATTTCAAATGGCAAGTCGATTTTTCGGGCACCGAACGCTTTGTCAGTATGCCCATGAATGATGGCAAGGCATATAAGGTGCAGCCATTGGGATTGATCTGGGATGATGAGAATTACTATCTTGTGGCAAAGGAGCTGAGCTCGCAGGGGATTCGTCATTTCCGCCTTGACAGGATGAAGAACATTCAATGCATGGAAGAAAAAGCGGCAGCAAATGCCGGGTTGAATATCAATGAATATGCCGCAGGACATTTCAATATGATGGGAGGAACTCCGTGCCGCATACGTCTGCGCGCACATAATGAGCTTGCTTCTGTGCTTTTGGATAAATATGGTATGGAAACACTTTTCCCCATTCCTTATGGCAAAGAACAATTCGAGTGCAGTGTTGATGCCGTTGTCAGTGAACAGTTTTTTGGCTGGCTGGCAGGCTTTGGCGGCAAGATTCAGCTTGTTGGTCCTGAGGATATTTGCAAGGATTATCATGCCTATCTTGCAAAGCTTTTGCAGTGTTATGAAATTGAGGTGATGAAATGAAAACGAAAATCAGAATTCTGGACCCTTCAGGTAATATAACTGCTCTTGTCCAGGGTGTTGATGATAAAGATATGCGCAAAAGGCTTTCTGAACAATTGATGCAGCAGGAAGAAAGTCGTATCGAGCAGGTGGGCTTTCTCACAGCTCCAATCTGCGGCGGCAGTATCAGAGTCGAAATGATGGGTGGAGAGTTCTGCGGAAATGCTTTGCGCTGCGCTGCATTATATTATGTTTTGGAAAAGGGGATAAAGGGTCAGGCAATCGTCCCTGTTGAGATCAGCGGCAATGAAGGCGTTATCGCTGTTGCCGTGAATAGCAAAAATATGGAGGCAAGAGCAACCATGCCGCTTCCTTGCCGCAGCTATCAGGCTCGCATAGAAGACGAGCCTGCCTATGTCTGTGATTTTGGCGGCATTGTGCATATTGTTTTGCCCGAGGCCCTGCCGGATCAGGATATTATTGATGATATGCTGCAATATGCTATCGCTCATTTTGATGCAGAAGCAATAGGTCTCATTTTTACCAATATGGAAAGCGAAATGATATGCCCCGTGGTTTTTGTTCCCGCTGTTGGAAGCCTTGTTTTTGAAAACAGCTGTGCATCGGGCACTTTGTCAGCAAGTATGTTCAGGGCATCCAAAATGAAGGATGGCCGTTATAATATGATATGGAAGCAGCCGGGCGGCAGTTTGTCGGTCGATTTGCGCAAGGCAGACGGCAAGGTTACCCAAATGGTGCTTTCCGGCAGGATAGCCGTTTGTGATGATATGGAGATCGAACTGGAAGAATTTTTGCAGCCTGCCGAGGTCTGCGATATTGAATATCTGAAATGAAAGTGATGAAAATGAAAACAGAAATAATTTCTGCTGAGAATAATATATTAACTTTTGAAGCTGCTCAAAAAGCGGCTGAGCTTTGGCATGCAGGCGAGATTCTGGCTTTCCCCACAGAAACTGTCTATGGTCTGGGCGGCAATGTGTTCAAGCCTGAAAGCATTGCAGCTGTTTTTGCAGTGAAGAATCGCCCGGCAGACAATCCGCTTATCACGCATCTGCATTGCTTTGATCAGCTGCATGAGCTTGCTTTTACCAATGATTTGTGCAAGGAGCTTTTTGCACGCTTCAGCCCGGGTCCTTTGACCTTGGTGCTGAAGAAAAAATCATGTGTTCCCGATATCGTCAGCGGAGGTCTGGAAACTGCCGCTTTCCGCATTCCTTCACACCCTGTTGCGCTGCAGCTGTTGCGTGCTGCCAATATTCCTGTTGCTGCACCCTCGGCAAATCTTTCAGGTAAGCCGAGTCCCACCACCGCTGCTCATGTTTATGAGGATATGCAGGGAAAAATCCCTCTCATTATCGACGGGGGTGCCTGCCGCTTCGGTGTAGAATCCACTGTTCTGGATATTTCGGGCAAGAAGCCTGTGCTGCTGCGTCCCGGTGCGGTAACCAAAGAACAGCTTGAAGAGATTTGCGGTGAAATTGAGCTTGCAGGTGCCTTGCATGCCTCCCGTCCTGCTTCTCCCGGTATGAAATACCGTCATTATGCGCCGTATGCGCAGGTGCTGATTGCCGAGAATGCAGATGCCATGCGCAGTTTGTATGCTGAAACCTGTCTGAAAGGCAGCACGATGCTGTGTCTTTCTGCCGAGAACAATGAAATGTTGTCGGAAATTCCCTCTGCAGACAAATTGATTCTGGGTGCTGAGGGTGATTATGAAGCCTTCAGCCGCAATCTGTTTGCCTTTTTCCGCTATGCTGATGAACGGGCAGTTGATTATGTCATCGTTCAGGCGGCAGAGGAGCGGGATATGGGAATGGCATTTATGAACCGTCTGCGTAAGGCGGCTGCAAGAG
>JAFSIU010000130.1 GCA_017439615.1 Bacillota bacterium | reverse complement strand
CCCCTTGCATCCCCCTAACCCCCTTCAAACGCTTTTTGTCCGATGCTGTTACGGTTGCTTTCTCTATCTGCACCGCCTTAAAACAGTCAGTTTATACATTCGTCAAACCGCCTTTTGCCGATTTTAAGCGGCACTACCCGAAAAAATTATATCGCAAGCTACTGTCTTATGAAGCTTTTTTCTGAACAAATTCATTTTTTGCTCGATTTGTCGCACTTGACATAGCACAGGCTTTTGCATATAATTTCTATGTAAATCATATACTTGTTTCGAACAAGCACTTGGTCAAGTGCTTGTTAAATTATTATCTAAATCAGCAAATACCCTTCTAGCAGGGCTTTTGCTAAAAGAGTGGAGGAATTGAAATGTCTGAAAAAGAAGTTCTCGTCAGCCGCGAGGGTCTGAAAAAAATGGAGCAGGACCTCGAAAATCTCAAAACAGTCCGCCGTCAGGAGGTTGCCGCACGTATCAAGCAGGCAATCGAATTCGGCGATATCAGTGAAAACTCCGAATATGACGATGCCAAAAATGAACAGGCCTTCATCGAAGGCAGCATCATCGATCTGGAGAAAAAGCTGCGCAATGCCAAAATCATCGATGATATCTCTCTTGATGTCGAAATCATTTCTGTCGGTTCCACCGTCAAGATCCGCAACACCAAGGATAACAAGGAATACACTTATCAGATAGTCGGCTCTGTGGATGCCAATCCCTCCGCAGGCAAAATCTCCAACGAAAGCCCTGTCGGCGCAGCCTTGCTCGCTCATCAGGCAGGCGATATCGTTGATGTCAATGTTCCTGCAGGTGTTATCAGCTTTGAGATCCTCGAGATCGGTAAATAATCGGGTTTTTTGCTATGGATAGTAATGAAGCTCTCAATGCGGAGCTGCCGCAGGAAGAGAAGAAAGAAATCGTCTGCAAAAATTGCCTGCATGCTTTGCCTCCCGTGCAGATATGGGGAGCTTTGCATGAGCGCTATTCTTTCAATTCCTGTGCAGCCTTCGAAAACAAGCCCGACGGCATTCTGAACAATGGGGATAAATGCCCTTTATTTAAAATTAGAGAAGAAAAGTAGGGGAAAATTATGGCATTAGATTTTAATGAACAAGAACAAATCAGACTGCAAAAAATGCAGGAAATGCAGGAAAAGGGCATGAAGCCCTATGGCGGCCCTTATAAGCGTACCCATCACAGCCGCGATATCATCGAAAATTTCGAAGCCTTGGAAGGAACCGAGGTCAAAATCGCAGGTCGCCTGATGGCAATCCGCGGTCATGGCAAGGCTTGCTTTGTCAATATTCAGGATTTCAAAGGCTCCATTCAGATCTATATCAAAATCGATGAGGTCGGCGAAGAACAGTTTGCAACTCTGGATTATTGGGATATCGGTGATGTCATCGGTGTTCGCGGCGAGGTTTTCCGCACCAAACGCGGTGAGATCTCCGTCAAGGCAGCCGAGCTCACCTTCCTCACCAAGAGTCTGCGCGTTCTGCCCGAAAAATTCCATGGTCTCACCGACACCGAGCTGCGCTACCGTCAGCGCTATGTTGACCTGATCGTCAATCCCGAGGTCAAGGACACCTTTGTCAAACGCAGCCAAATTGTCTCCGCAATCCGCCGCTATCTCGATGGCATCGGCTTTTTGGAGGTCGAAACTCCCACCCTGCATAATATCGCAGGCGGTGCTGCCGCACGTCCCTTCATCACCCATCACAATACTCTCGACCTGCAGCTGTTTATGCGTATCGCATTGGAGCTGCCCCTGAAACGCCTCATCGTCGGCGGTATGGAAAAGGTCTATGAGATCGGCAGAGTTTTCCGCAATGAAGGCATCGACACCAGACATAATCCCGAATTCACCCTGCTTGAGCTTTATGAAGCATATTCCGATTATAACGGTATGATGGAGCTGACCGAGAATATGATCTCCTCCGTTGCAAAAGAGATCTTGGGTACCGACACCGTCAATTATCAGGGCAAGGAGATCTGCTTTGCTGCTCCCTGGAAGCGTATCACCATGTATGATGCCATCAAGGAACAGACCGGCATCGATTTTGCCGAGATCAAAACCGATGAAGAAGCCCGCGCCGCAGCAGCACAGGCAGGCGTGCATATCGAAAAGGATATGGACAAGGGCCATATCGTTGCCGAATTCTTCGATCAGAAGGTCGAGCACACTCTCATTCAGCCCACCTTTATTCTCGATTATCCCATCGAGATCTCTCCGCTCACCAAGCGCAAGGATGATGATCCTACCCTGACCTATCGCTTTGAGGCTTTTGTCAACGGCGGCGAGCTTGCCAATGCTTATTCCGAGCTCAATGACCCCATCGATCAGCGCTATCGCTTCGAAATGCAGATGGAAGAACGCGCCAAGGGCAATGATGAAGCCAATGAGACCGATGAGGATTTCCTCCGCGCACTCGATCACGGTATGCCCCCCACAGGCGGCTT
>JAFSIU010000129.1 GCA_017439615.1 Bacillota bacterium | reverse complement strand
GTTTTGCCGGCATGGACTCTGCTTCTGATATCCGTTGAGG
Organism: Bacillota bacterium; assembly: GCA_017439615.1. Classification (GTDB taxonomy): domain Bacteria; phylum Bacillota; class Dehalobacteriia; order UBA4068; family UBA4068; genus RGIG3181. Next base: position 3,254 of record JAFSIU010000129.1, on the reverse strand, counting down.
AAATAGAAAGTGCAGGGATTTCCATAAAATGAATTCTTTCCCAATATTCGCGCGGCAAAACCTTGACAATATCAAGATAATAGCCGGGACGTGTCGCAGCAATGAATTCACAGGATTTTATCAGCTCATCAACATTTTTCCAATTCAGAATCTCCATGATGGCATCTGCACCCGTTATGAAATAGAGCTTTGCCTTCTCGCCATAAAGCTCACGGAAATAGCAGACGGTGTCATAGGTATATGACCAGCCGCCGCGCTTAATTTCCACATCGGAAATCGAAAAGGAAAAATTGGTGATAGTAGCAAGCTGAACCATTTCCATACGCTTTTCTGCCTCTGTTACCTTGCGCACCCTTTTATGCGGAGGATTACATGATGGGATGAAAATCACCTTGTCAAGCTTGAATTCCTCACGAGCATATTCAGCAGTTACCATATGACCTATGTGAATCGGGTCAAAGGTACCGCCCATAAGACCTATTCTGATTTCTTCATTAGTAGTCATTTTTATTACACCTATTCGCTGTATTCAAATTCTTCATCACCGACAAAAACAGTATCACCAACCTGGACACCTGCTTCACGCAATGCTTCTTCAAAGCCCATTTTATCCATCTTGCGCTGCAAACGGGCAACTGCCTCATCGTTATCAAGATCTGTCATCTTGATAAGCTTTTCAAGCTCGGGGCTTTTGACTATCCATGAGCCATATTCATCACGGGAAATATTCCATTTTTCTTCGACCTCTGCAACAGTATGCTTGAAACTGATTTCTTCCGTCTGTACGATTGCCGGTGCTTTTTCAAGCTCTTCCCAAATACGCCATAAGAGCTTGTCGATGCCCTCGCCTGTTACGGCAGAAATGGGATAAATCTCATATTTGCCGCCTATTTGTTCACGCAATTCAGCCAATCTCTCCTCTGCTCCAGGCAGCTCCATTTTATTGGCTGCAATAAGCTGGGGGCGTTTGGTCAAAGCTTCTTTATACTGTTTAAGTTCATTGAAAATCAGCTCAAAATCACCAAAAGGAGTTCTCTCTTCATATTCTGACATATCTATAACATGCAGAATGACCTTATTTCGTTCCACATGACGCAGGAAGCGGAAACCAAGACCTGCACCCTCGTGCGCGCCTTCAATCAAACCGGGAAGGTCTGCAACCACAAAATTGCGATGATCACCCATATCAACCACACCAAGATTGGGGCTCAAAGTCGTAAAGGGATAGTCTGCGATTTTGGGGCGTGCAGCAGAAATACGTGAAATAAGGGTACTTTTGCCCGCATTAGGAAGACCTACAAGACCAACATCAGCCAGCAGTTTCAGTTCCATTGTCAGCCAGAATTCTTCTCCGGGCTCGCCCTTTTCCGCGACCTCGGGAGCTTTATTCTTCGCACTGGCAAAGCGGCTGTTGCCTCTACCGCCTCTGCCGCCTTTGGCAATAACAACTTCCTGACCGTCCTCTGTGATATCGGCAATCAATTCACCGGTTTCTGCTTTTTTCAATACTGTACCGACAGGAACTTTGATATACATATCCTCGCCCGCAGCACCGAACATATTTTTGCCCATACCATGTGCACCGCGGGGAGCCTTATAATGCTGACGATAGCGAAAATCGACAAGTGTTTTCAAGCTGCCGTCTCCTACCGCAATGACAGAGCCTCCTCTGCCGCCATCGCCGCCTGCGGGACCGCCATAGGGCACATATTTTTCACGACGAAATGCGACAACACCATTGCCGCCGTCTCCGCCTTTGACAAAAATTTTCGCATAATCGTAAAACATACTTTTCTCCATTTCAAAAGGTTTTCAAATTGAATATATATTATATGTATTTTGAGCTGTTTTTACAAGTCTTTTTTATCAATCAAATCTCATCGAACATCTGAATATTATTTTTGCGCAGACTGACACTTAAAACCAAGCCCATTGCAATCATATTCAATAAAAGCGAACTGCCACCGTAGCTCAAAAACGGCAAAGTGATACCGGTAATAGGCATAATTCCAATAGTCATACCCACATTGACTAATATCTGAAAAGTGAGCATGGATACCACACCCATAACAATCAATCGGCCAAGCAAATCTTTGGCACGGAATGCTATCCAGACCAAACGCAACAGCAAAAGAAGATAAAGAAGTAAAAGTCCTGAAGCGCCCCAAAATCCGAATTCCTCACCAACAACCGCAAAGATAAAGTCTGTATGATGGGCGGGCAGGAAATTGCCCTGAACCTGAGTTCCCTCTCCATATCCCTTACCTGTAATCCCGCCGGAACCGATAGCAACAAGGGACTGTATCATATGATAGCCTGTATCCAATGGATCGATATATGGATCGATAAAGATTATAAGGCGGTTCAGCTGATAAGGGCTCAATGGAATTTTGCCTATCGGCTCGGTTACCTTATGCGTGAAAGCATCGGTTTCCTGATAAAGAATATAATAAAGCCCTCCGACTAGCAGGATTATTATCAGCATAAGTATGGCAAACCATTTCCGAGAAGCTCCCGACAGCCAAAGAACCGGCAGATAAATCGCCAGAATTACCATAGCGCTGCCAAGGTCAGGCTCGATGAGTATCAATACAAAAACAATAAAAGACAATATACCTGAGACGATAAAAACACCAAAGCTTTTGATGCGTTTGATATTCTGAACAAAAAAACACGAAAGCGAAATTATCAGTGCCAGCTTTGTAATCTCCGATGGCTGAAAATTCATAAATTTGAGATCTATCCATCGATGAGTACTCTCAATTTCAGGCAGGAATAACACAAGAACCAGCAATGCTGCACAACCGAAGAAAATGAATGGCCACAGCTTCATATAATTCTCATAATTGAAGCTTGCGACAGCTATCATGGCGATAGTGCCTATCACTACCCACAGCAGCTGTTTTTTTACATAGTAAAGGCTGTCCGTGCTATTGATATTCGATGAGGCAGATGCCAATATGAACATATTGACAGCCAGCAAGGAAAAAAGCAGAACAATGAAAAGCCAATCTATTTTCTTGAGCAAATCTTTGAGTAATGGCATATTTTCTCCTAAGAATTATCAGTGATCATCTGCCGAGATAGAAATCTCACCGGGAAGCAATAATTCTGTTTCATCTTCTTCGGCAGCATTTAGTCCGAAATACTCTGAAAAGACATTATAGCACACTATGCCGCCTGAGCCCGAACCTGTCTGTCCATATTCAATAACACAGGCAAAGGCGATCTGCGGATCATCATAAGGTGCATAG
>JAFSIU010000128.1 GCA_017439615.1 Bacillota bacterium | reverse complement strand
TGAGTATCGGGAATGTGAGCGGGCAAAATACTTTTCTTTTGATGATGACCGTTTATTTCTTTCTTTTTTGGACAAAGTGCAGATTTTTTGGGCTGCCGCAAAATGATATTTATTGACTAAATCGCATTTATATGGGAAAATAATATAAATGATTTCTTGTAAGGAGCTGATAAATGACCGGAATTATAGCTGATATTTTAGAAGACAGCATTGCGGAGGAGTTAGAACTTGAAGCAGGCGATGAGGTCGTTGCTATCAATGGATATGAAATAAATGATCTTATTGATTTCAATTATCATACCGCAGATGAAGAATTCACAATGCTTGTTCGTAAAAAGAGTGGTGAGAAAATTTGCTTTGATATATCTCATTACCCTTATGAAGATATTGGTATAGAGTTTACGGACAATGTTTTTGATGGGATTCGTTCCTGCAGGAACAACTGCTCTTTTTGCTTTGTTTCTCAGCTTCCCGAAGGCTGCCGAAAAACAATGTATCTCAAAGATGATGACTATAGAATGTCTTTTATGGAAGGCAGCTACATCACAGGTACTAATCTCTCAGAAGAGGATTATGAGCGAATCTTCCGTATGAGATTATCACCGCTTTATATTTCCATACATACCACCAATCCGGAATTGCGTGTGCAGCTTTTAAAGAATCCTGCCGCTGCAAATATCAAGGAGCTTTTGACAAGACTGAAGGATAATGATATATATATCAATGGTCAGCTGGTACTTTGCCCCGGTATAAATGATGGTGAGGAATTGATAAAAACAATCGAAGACCTGATGGAATATACACCTCAACTTTTTTCACTTGCACTTGTACCTGTCGGACTTACGGAATTCTGCAAGTATCCTGAAATTAAACTTTATCAGCCCGATGAAGCTGCTGAAGTAATCAGGATTGCACAAGAATATCAAGGAAAACTAGGTGAAGATAATTTCATATATGTTGCTGATGAATTTTATCTCATAGCAGGACAGAAAATGCCTGAAGCAGAGCATTATAAGGAGTTTAGCCAGATTGAAAACGGCGTTGGTATGACTGCAGCACTTTATGATGAATGGAATTGTGTTATCAATGAATTGCCTAAAAATTTCAATGAGCCTCTTGAATTAAATTTCATCACGGGCATCAGCGGTGCAGCTGTATTGCAGCCTATAATTGATGATTTAAACAAGATAGAAAACCTGAAGGTAAATATTTTCCCTGTTAAAAACAGTTTTTTTGGTGAAAGTGTTACAGTAACAGGGCTTGTTACGGGAAGCTGCATACTTAAAGGGTTAGCAGAATGGAGACGACAGCAAACACAAAAACCAAAAATCATTATTCCTGATGTAATGCTGAAATTTGATGCCCCTGTTTTTCTTGATGATATGACAGTTGATGAATTGGCAGAAAAGCTTGATGCTGATATTCAGGTCGTAGCCAATGGGGTTCAAGGCATTCTAGAAGCCTTGGGTGCAGAATTTTTATATGAGGAGATTTAAATGAAACCTGTAGTTGCAATTGTTGGACGCGCCAATGTAGGCAAATCCACGCTTTTTAACAGAATAACCGAAGGCAGACATGCAATTGTTGCCGATCAGCCCGGAATGACAAGAGATAGATTATACCGTGATGCTGAATGGCTTAATCATCAGTTTCTGCTTATTGATACAGGCGGTATTGAATTCAACAAACAAGAAGGCATTATACCTGCAAAAATCAAAGAGCAAGCAGAGCTCGCGATGGAAGAATCTGATGTTATTATTTTTGTTGTTGATTCCCGCACGGGCATAACAGGTGATGATATGGAGGTTGCGGCAATTTTACGCAAAACCGAAAAACCTGTTATTCTTTGTGTTAATAAAATTGATAATTTCCGTGATTTGTCTCCGATATATGAATTCTATAATCTCGGTTTGGGTGAACCTATTCCGGTATCATCTTTGCATGGTATGAATATTGGCGATCTGCTTGATGCTGTTATTGAGCATTTCCCGGAGCAAAATGAAGAGGAAATAGATGGTGACAGAGTTTCAATAGCACTTATCGGCAGACCCAATGTGGGAAAATCGTCTTTGACAAATGCTTTGGTAGGAGCTGACAGAGTTATTGTATCTGACATTGCAGGAACAACCAGAGATGCGATTGACACAATATTAAAAAAAGACGGAAAAGAATATGTCATCATTGATACTGCGGGTATGCGCCGCAAGGCGAGGATCAATGAGCCTACTGAGCGTTATAGTGTTGAACGTGGTATGAAGGCTATTGACCGTTGCGATGTTGCAGTTCTTGTTCTTGATGCTGAAAGTGGTGTTACTGATCAGGATAAACGAATTGCAGGCATGGCGCATGAGCAGGGAAAAGGTCTTCTGATTGTTGTCAATAAATGGGATTTGCCAGTAAAAGACAGCAAAACAATGAAAAAATTTGAAGATAAGATCAAGGAAGAACTCCCTTTCGCAGAATATGCACTTACTTTGTTTGTTTCTGCAAAAACAGGGCAGAGGGTAAGTGAGATACTTCCTCTGTGCGATTTCATTTCTCAGCAGCAGAATCATCGTGTTGCAACTGCACGCCTTAATGAAGTTGTTCGTGAGGCAGTTCTTTTGAATCCTCCTCCTACTGATAAAGGCAAGCGTTTGAAAATTCTTTATGCAACTCAGGTTGGTGTCAAACCGCCTAAATTTGTTATTTTTCTGAATGATCCTGAATTAATGCATTTCTCCTATGCAAGATATCTTGAAAACAAGTTCAGAGAGAGCTTTGGATTTGCCGGAACATCGATCAAAATCTTGTTCCGTAAGCGTGATAAAGAGTGAGAGGTGAAATATGAGTTTTGCGGATATAGCACAGATTATTGCTGCAGCGATATTCAGCTATTTATTAGGTTCAGTTCCTACGGGTTATCTGCTCGTCAAGTTCAGGACCGGAAATGATATAAGAAACTATGGTAGCGGAAATATCGGTGCGACCAACACTTTGCGTGTATTGGGAAAATGCGGCGGCGCTATTGTCTTAGTATGCGATTTGCTTAAGGGTGCTTTAGCTGCAATTTTAGGACAAATTATTGCAGGCCAGTATTTTGCTATCATTTGCGGCGTTCTTGCTATTTTAGGACATACTTTTCCTGTCTGGCTCAGATTCAATGGTGGTAAAGGTGCTGCAACTGCCATCGGTGTAATGATAATAGCATCTCCGTTGTCCGCTGTTATAACAATTGCTGCTTGGCTGATATCGCTATATTTCACAAGAATAGTTTCTTTGTCAACCATTGTTGCAGCGTGTATGTTGGATCTTGCAGTTTTGATATTACATTATGATGCTCATTATTCAATTCCTGTGCTTTTGGCTTCAATTCTTGTAATTTATCGTCATAAGGATAATATCAAAAGATTACTCAATGGCACAGAATATAAATTTGATCGTAAGGTGAAATGATGAATCGAATAGGAATTATTGGTGCGGGCAGCTGGGGCACGGCATTGGCAATGCTGCTGAATAAAAACAAACATAAAGTTACCGTTTGGTCCTGGGATCCTGCACAGATAGAGATCATAAATCATACTCATCATAATGAGGCATTTATTCATGATGTGCGCTTACCTGAATCGATTAAATTTACTGATAAGCTTTCTTTTTTATCAAACTGCAATGTAATTATTCTCTCTGTGCCATCACATGCAACAGGTGAAGTTTGTGCAAAAATTAAGCCATATATTTCTAAGGATGCTATACTCGTCAATACAGCAAAAGGATTTGAAGTAGGTACTTCGCGTCGTTTATCAGAAGTTGTAAATGAATACTTCCCGCAGAATCCCTTTGTTGTTTTATCAGGCCCTTCTCATGCAGAAGAGGTAGTTGCCGAAATGCCAACTTTTGTCACAGCTGCAGGTTGTGACAGCAATGCCAATATGTTTATACAATCAATATTCTCTAACAAGTATTTCCGTGTTTATACATCTGGTGATCTGTGTGGAGTTGAAATCGGCGGAGCTGTCAAAAATGTTATTGCACTTGCCGCAGGCATTTCCGAAGGTCTTGGCTTTGGAGATAATGCCAAGGCAGCACTCATCGCCAGAGGTTTAGCGGAAATAACCAGACTGGGGATAAAGATGGGCGGCAAAAGAGAGACATTTTTCGGGCTTTCCGGTGTTGGCGATTTGCAGGTTACTTGCGGAAGTATACACAGCCGTAATCGAAGAGCCGGTATCGCCATTGGAAAAGGTATACCCGTAAAGAAAGTTTTATCCGATATGGGAATGGTCGTTGAAGGTATAAATGCTGTATATTGCACATATGCCTTGGCACAGAAATATGATATTTACATGCCGATAACGACACAGTTATATAATATTATCGAAAACGGAAAAAAACCGAGAACGGCATTCGATAATCTGATGAAGTCTGATCTTCGTGGTGAAGAAGAATAAAAAGCATAGGCTTTATATTTTTCTTGACAAATTATCTATGCTTTTGTATTATTATTACATTAATTTCAGGAGTTTAGCTATGATAAAAGCATATTACAACAGCTATTTTTACTTTAGCACCTACGCTTATTTTAAAAGCGCAGGTTTTTAGTAATGGCTGTTTATGTGTTATTAGCATAGTTTTTTTGCTTTTATGCCGCAGCCATTGCTGCGGCTTTATTTTTTATCAGGAGGAAATTTGTATGCCAATCACAGAGATTTTGGAGAAAAACTGTCAAATGTTCGGTAATGATACCGCACTTGTCGAAATCAATCCCGAACGCAGTGAAAAACGTCGTACCTGGCGTGAATTTGATCTCATTGAATCTACGGCATCCGCCTACTTTCGCAGAGAAATTACATGGAATGTTTTCAATGAAAAAGCAAACCGCTTTGCAAATCTGCTTTTATCACGCGGAATCAAAAAAGGAGATAAGGTCGCCATTCTTTTAATGAATTGCCTGGAATGGCTGCCTATTTATTTCGGTATTCTCAAAACAGGCGCTTTAGCTGTGCCGCTTAATTTCCGATACACTTCCGATGAAATCAAATATTGCCTTGATCTGGCGGAAGTCGATGTGCTTGTTTTCGGCTTCGAATTCATTGGTCGTATTGAGGAAATTGCAGAGGAAATCGAAGTAAACAGACAGCTTATATATGTCGGCAATGAAACTTGTCCCGCCTTTGCCGATTCCTATGCCGAGCTGACTGCAAATTGCGGCAGCAATTCTCCCGATATTAAGTTGACTGATAAAGATGATGCTGCCATATATTTTTCCTCCGGCACGACCGGCTTTCCTAAAGCAATTTTGCACGATCACGAAAGCCTTATGCATTCTTGCAAGGTAGAACAAGCACACCACGGACAAACCAAGGACGATGTTTTCCTTTGCATACCGCCGCTTTATCATACAGGCGCCAAAATGCATTGGTTCGGCAGCTTCCTTGTGGGCGCAAAATCAGTTTTGCTCAAGGGCGCCACGCCCAAAAGCATTTTGGAGGCTGTTTCCAATGAGCACTGCACCATTGTATGGCTGCTGGTTCCTTGGGCGCAGGATATCCTGAATGCGCTTGATAGCGGAGAGCTGAAAGCTGTCGATTATCAGCTCGCACAATGGCGCTTGATGCATATCGGTGCGCAGCCTGTTCCTCAAAGTCTTATCAAGCATTGGAAAGAGATTTTCCCGAAGCATGATTATGATACAAATTACGGCTTAAGCGAATCTATCGGACCGGGCTGTGTACATCTCGGTGTTGAAAATATACATAAGGTTGGCGCAATCGGTGTTCCCGGATATGGCTGGGAGGTCAAAATCGTCAATGAAAATGACGAGCTTGTTCAAGGCAGCGAAGTTGGTGAGCTTTGCGTCAAAGGCCCCGGCGTTATGAAATGCTATTATAATGATGAAGCTGCAACAGCAGCAATTCTGAGGAACGGCTGGCTTTATACAGGCGATATGGCTATGCGGGATGAAGATGGCTTTATTTTCCTGGTTGATCGTAAGAAGGATGTTATTATCAGCGGCGGCGAAAATATCTATCCTGTTCAGGTCGAGAACTTCCTGAGCGCATATCCCGCAATCAATGATGTAGCCGTAATCGGTCTTCCGGATAAGAGATTGGGCGAGATATCCGCTGCTATTATAGAAATCAAAAAAGGATATACCTGCACAGAAGAAGAAATTGAAAAATTCTGTCAACAACTGCCGCGCTATAAACGCCCGCGCAAAATCATTTTTGCAGATGTCCCTAGAAACCCAACTGGAAAAATTGAAAAGCCGAAGCTGCGTAAGATTTTTGGCGGCGAAGCGCTGGTAGCAGCACAAAATAACGGTTGATTTAAGGGGGATGCTTTATGCAGGTTACAAATCAATCACGAATTTTTCGCTTGATAGTCGGCAGTGTTGCTTTATTATTCGCAGGCATTATTTATGCTTGGTCTATTCTTAAAGCGCCCCTTTCCACGGAATTCGGCTGGACCTCCTCACAGCTTGGGTTGAATTATTCTTTGACAATTTCCATGTTCTGTATCGGCGGTATGATTTCCGGCATTTTATCCAAAAAGCTCTCGGCAAATATCAGAACCTTAGCTGGTGCAATAATGGTTTTTGCTGGCTTTTTCATCACCTCACAGCTTTCAGGCGAGAGCATTATTCCGCTTTTGCTTGGTTATGCGATATTAGCAGGTCTAGGCATTGGTATAGTATATAATGCGATAACCGCTGCTACAGCAGCATGGTTTCCTGATAACAAAGGTCTTTGCTCCGGAGTGCTGTTTATGGCCTTTGGCTTCAGTACCCTGGTACTTGGCAAAGTTGCAGGTAATCTGATTGATACTCCCGATTTCGGTTGGAGAAATACATTTCTTGCCCTGGGCATTGCGATTGGTGCAGTACTTTTAGTTGCAGCCTTGCTGCTGAAAATGCCACCCAGAGATGCAGTTTTTCCACAGGGCAAATCCAAGGCAAACGCAAAGCAAGCCTTTGAAGCAATAGATATCACCGGTATTGAAATGGTGAAGAGGCCAACCTTTATCAAGATGTTCATTTTCTTCATTCTATTATGTGCTGTTGGTTCAACTGCCATCAGCTTTGCCAAGGAAATCTCCTTGGAGGTCGGTGCAGGGGAGTCTCTGGCAGTTACTATCGTTGGCCTGCTTTCCGTTTTCAATGGCTTGGGTAGGGTGGTTTCGGGCTTTGTATTTGATAAATACGGCATGAAATTTGCTCAGATTCTAATGAGCACAATAGTAATTTCTGCCTCCGCTATTACGCTTGCAGGTGTAGCTCTTACCAATCTGCTGCTCGGTGTTATTGGCTTGTGCCTCTGCGGGCTTTCTTATGGCTTTGCTCCGACCATGTCGGCCTCCATGATTGCAGGCTTCTATGGCAGCAAGAATTTTGCGCTGAACCTCAGTCTTATCAATCTGCAATTATTCCCGGCATCTTTTAGTGCGACGCTTGCAGGTGCAATCCTGACTCAATTCGGCTCGTTTACAATTATATTTGCAGCTTTAACAGGTTTTTCACTTCTCGGCTTATTAATTAATATGAGTATCAAGAGACCTTAAATTTTTCGAAAGGGGATAATATACTTGAAAAAATTATTACTCGGTAATGATGCAGTAGCACGAGGCCTTTATGAGGCCGGATGTGCGGTTGCTTCTTCTTATCCCGGCACACCAAGTACTGAAATCACGGAAGCACTTGCCAAATATGATGACATTTTCTCTGAATGGGCACCTAATGAAAAGGTTGCTATGGAGGTCGCCTTCGGCGCAGCTTTAGGCGGCAAACGCAGCTTTTGCGGCATGAAGCATGTAGGTCTGAATGTTGCTGCAGATCCTTTATTCACCATTTCTTATACAGGCGTCAACGCAGGCATGGTGATTGCTGTTGCTGATGACCCTGCCATGCATTCCTCGCAAAATGAGCAGGATTCCCGTCACTATGCGATTGCGGCTAAAATCCCTATGCTGGAGCCTGCCGATTCCTCAGATTGCCTTGAATATGCCAAGCTCGCATATGCAATATCCGAAGAATTTGATACCCCTGTTCTGCTTCGTCTTTGCACCAGAATCGCACATTCGCAATCAATAACTGAAATAGGTGAGAGAATCGAAATCGGCAAACCCTATACCAAAGATGCAGCAAAATATGTTATGATGCCTGCCTATGCCAAGCTAAAGCATCCGATTGTTGAAAAGAGAATAAAGGACTTGCAGGAATATGCTGAAACCAACAGCTTAAACCGTATTGAGTGGGGAAGCAGGTCTATCGGCATCATCACCTCCGGCACTTCGTATCAATATGCCAAAGAGGTATTTGGTGATGAAGCCAGCATATTGAAGCTTGGCATGGTCTATCCCTTGCCCGACAAAACGATTTGCGACTTTGCCGCTGCCGTTGACAGACTTGTTGTCATTGAGGAGCTCGACCCTGTGATTGAAAATCAATGCAGAGCATTGGGGCTAAAGGTTGAAGGTAAAGAGATTTTCTCTCTCATAGGCGAATTTTCTCAAAATCTGCTGGCAGAGAAATTCGGCAGATCAATTTCGGCAGGCTGTGAAAAACTTGAGCAGGAAATTCCCAATCGTCCGCCTGTTATGTGTGCAGGCTGCCCGCACAGAGGTCTTTTCTATACTCTTATGAAGCAAAAGCTGACTGTCCTGGGTGATATCGGCTGCTATACTCTCGGCGCTGTTGCTCCGCTTTCTGCAATGGATATGACGCTCTGCATGGGTGCTTCTATTTCTGCTCTTCATGGCTTCAATCACGCGGATACAGGTAAAAAAGCTGTCGCAGTTATCGGTGATTCGACCTTTATGCATTCAGGCATGACCGGATTGGCAGATATTGCTTATAACGGCTCTGCTTCAACTGTTATCATTTTGGATAACTCCATCACAGGCATGACCGGACATCAGCAAAATCCTACCACAGGATTGAATATCAAGGGCGATCCGGCAGGTAGAATTGATCTTGAGGCCTTATGCAAGGCTATAGGCATCAACAGAGTGAGAGTTGTTGACCCATATAATCTTGCTCAAAACGCAGAGGTTATAAAAGAGGAGGTCAATATTGATGAGCCCTCTGTGATAATTTCCCGCCGTCCTTGTGCTTTGCTTAAAACTGTAAAACCCAAGCCTGCATTAACTGTTGATGTTGATGCCTGCAAGGGCTGCAAGCTGTGCATGAGAATCGGTTGTCCTGCAATCAGCATTAAGAATGATAAGGCTTCAGTTGATGCAACACTTTGTGTAGGCTGCGGCATTTGTACTCAGTTATGCGCATTTGATGCATTGCAAGGCTATCAGGAGGAGGTATAAAAATGGAAACGAAGAATATTATGATCGTCGGCGTAGGCGGTCAGGGCTCACTTCTTGCCTCCAAGCTTTTAGGCAGATTACTGCTGAACCAGGGATATGATGTTAAGGTTTCCGAGGTGCATGGCATGAGTCAGCGCGGCGGTTCAGTTGTGACATATGTTCGCTATGGCGACAAGGTTTATTCCCCGATTATCGACAAGGGAGAGGCTGATTTCATTATTTCCTTCGAAATGCTTGAAGCAGCAAGAAATCTCGAATACCTTAAAAAAGATGGCATTGTTGTTGTCAACACTCAGCAAATCGATCCTATGCCTGTCATTACCGGCAATGCCTCTTATCCCGAGAATTTGCCGCAAAAAATGGAAGCAGCAGGAGCAAAGGTAGATGCCCTCGATGCACTTTCTCTGGCTTGCGAGGCAGGTTCACCAAAGGCGGTAAATATAGTTCTTATGGGCCGCTTTGCAAACTATTTGGGTATTTCTGATGAAGCATGGCAGGAGGCATTGACACAATGCGTGCCTACAAAGTTTTTGGAGCTTAACAGAAAAGCTTTTGATTTGGGTAAAAATTCATAAGAATTTTCAAATTATATTTTAGGAAGGTGATTAAAATGGAAAGATATTTCAACCCTGAAATCGAATGTGCCGATCCTTCAGTATTAAAAGAAATCCAAAACGAAAGATTGGTCAAAACCGTCAAAAGAGTTTATGAAAATGTGCCCTATTATCGTGCTAAAATGGAAGCCTCAGGCATAACTCCGGAAGATATCAAATCTGTTGATGATCTGCACAAACTGCCCTTTGTTACAAAAGACGATTTGCGTGAGGCCTATCCCTATGGTCTTTTGGCCGCACCTTTAAGTGACTGTGTTCGTATTCAGTCTACCAGCGGCACCACAGGCAAGAGAGTTATTGCTTTTTATACTCAAAACGATATTGATATGTGGGATACCTGCTGCGCCAGAGCAATCGTTGCTGCAGGCGGTACAAAGGACGATGTAGTTCAGGTCAGCTATGGCTATGGCTTGTTCACAGGCGGCCCCGGCTTAAACGGCGGCTCTCATAAGCTGGGCTCTTTAACAGTGCCAACTTCCTCGGGTAATACTGACAGGCAGATTCAATTAATGTGCGATTTGGGATCTACCATTTTGTGCTGCACACCTTCTTATGCCGAATATCTTGCTGAAAGTATTAATGAGCATGGAAGACGTGATGATATCAAACTGAAAGCCGGCATCTTTGGCGCTGAAGCATGGAGCGAAGAAATGCGCCATGATATAGAACAAAAGCTTGGCATAAAGGCATATGATATTTATGGACTTACCGAGATTTGCGGCCCCGGCGTTTCCTTTGAATGCAGTGCGCAAACAGGTATGCATATCAATGAAGACAATTTCATTGCCGAAATCATCAATCCGAATACCGGTGAAGTTTTGCCGGAGGGTGAGAAAGGCGAATTGGTCTTCACCTGCATCAGCAAGGAAGCATTCCCGCTCATTCGCTATCGCACAAGAGATATTTGCGTTTTGAAGAGAGAAAAATGCTCCTGCGGCAGAACTCTTATCAAAATGGCAAAGCCCATGGGCAGAAGCGACGACATGCTCATCATCAGAGGCGTCAATGTATTCCCATCTCAGATCGAAACAGTTTTGCTTAATAACGGATATGAAGCAAATTATCAAATTATTGTTGACAGAGTCAATTTCTCTGATACACTTGAAGTAGTAGTAGAAATGACACCTGAAATTTTCTCTGATACGGTTAAGCATATTTCTGCCAAAGAAAAAGAGCTTGTTGCCGCATTGAAGAATATGCTTGGGCTTTCTGCTAAAGTAACTCTCGTTGCGCCTAAAACCATTGCAAGAAGCGAAGGTAAAGCAGTCAGAATTATTGACAAGAGAAAGATTTAAGGAGGGGAAATCACTATGACTATCAAACAGGTTTCCGTTTTTGTTGAAAACAGAGTGGGTACATTGCAGGAGATCATGTCCTTATTGGCATCCAATAATATCAATTTGCGCGCAATGTCCATTGCAGATACTGCAGATTTTGGCGTTTTGCGCTTAATTTGTGATGATCCTTTCAGAGCGCAGAAATTACTCGAAGCAGAAAAATGCATAGTTACAATCAATGAGGTGCTCGGTGTAGCTCTTCCTGACCGTCCAGGAACTTTGGAAAATGTGCTGAAAATTCTTGCCGACAACGGCTATGGCCTTGAATATGTGTATGCGTTTATCACTCATAATCAGGAAAATGCATATATTATTCTGCGCATTGAAGAAGTTGAAGAAAATGAGAAAGCAGAGGAGCTTTTGAAAGCTAATGGTATTATCGTATTGAACACCTGTGATGTGTGTCAGTACTCTGCAGAATAAATTCCTTTTTTTAGTATAATTTAGTCAATACAAGCATAAAAAGTATGGAAAACTAGTTTCCATACTTTTTATTTTTTTAGATTAAAGGAGGTTATAATGTGGAAAAATTCAATGTTATCAAAGACATAGCCGAAAGAACTGGCGGAGACATTTATTTGGGAATTGTGGGCCCTGTAAGAACAGGAAAATCAACCTTTATCAAAAAATTTATGGAAGAATTGGTTATACCCGAAATTGATGACAAATATGCGCAGGAACGAGCATTGGATGAATTACCGCAAAGCGGTGGTGGAAAAACCGTTATGACCACAGAGCCTAAGTTCATTCCTTCCGAAGCAGTAGAGATCAATGTTTGTGATGGAGTATCAGCAAAATTACGTATGATAGATTGTGTTGGTTATTGCATTGATGGTGCACTCGGCTTTGAAGAAGACGAAAGCCCAAGAATGGTTCATACACCATGGTTTGAAGAAGCAATACCATTTACTGAAGCAGCTGAAATAGGTACTAAAAAAGTAATTTGCGAGCATTCAACAATTGGGATAATGATAAGCACAGATGGCACTGTTACTGATATTGAACGATCTTCATATGTGGAGGCAGAGCAAAGAGTCGTTGCAGAAATGAAGGAATTAGGAAAACCGTTTTTGATGATACTAAATTCATTAAATCCGCATGCTGATTCAGTAATTTCTCTTGCTGAAGAGCTTCAGACAGAATATGGAATAACAGTTTTACCTATGAATATTGCCAGAATGACAATTAATGATATGCAGTCAGT
>JAFSIU010000127.1 GCA_017439615.1 Bacillota bacterium | reverse complement strand
GCACTTTTGCTGACACTTGCGGCAGGGATAATCATATTTCTGACCTTGTTGCCGAAGATATCACAGGTTTTTTCCGTTTTGAAGGATCTGTCAGAACAGGTGAATCTCAATTATTCTTATCTGTCTGTCATATTCAAATTGCTGGGTATCGCTTATATCACGGAATTTGCCGCCCAGCTTTGCCGTGATGCAGGCGAGGGCGCATTATCAATGAAAATTGAGCTCGGCGGCAAGCTCGGCATATTACTGCTCAGCCTGCCGATCGTTGCGCAGGTTTTACAGACCGTTCTCGATCTGGTATGAGAAGAGGTGATATATGCTTGCCCAGGTTCTTAGTGCTCGTTTCTGTTATTTTTCTGCTTTTCAGCTGTCCATTATCAGCATCGGCGGCAGAAGCTCTTTCGGCAGAGGATCTGGCTGCTCTCGATTCTGTTACTGCCGAATTAAGCAGCGATTTTGCAGCCTATGAGCAATATTTCAGCTTGTCTGCGCTGTGGGAAAGGGTGAAAAGCGGCGAATTGCCGCTTGATCTCGAGGGTATATGGCAGCTTCTGCTGCAATTATTTCTTGATGAGATTGCAGGCTGCGGCAAGCTTTTGGCGGAGCTCGCACTGCTTTCCATAATAGCGGTTTTGCTTGGTAATCTCGCTTCTGCTTTCGGCAATGGCAGCATTTCCAAGCTGGCGCAAATGATAATATATTTGCTGCTTCTTGGTATTGCGGCGATAGGCTTCAAAAATTCTGCAGCTCTGGCAGCTGATGCAGTTGCAAGCAGCAGTGATTTTTTGTTTGCCCTGTTGCCTATGCTGATGACTTTTATGGCGGCTATGGGCAATGTTGCTGCGGTTGCTTTGATGAATCCTGCCTTGCTTTTTGCCTTGACCCTTGTTACCGGCCTGCTTCGCAATATCATTTTCCCACTGATTTATTTTTCGGGAGTTTTGAAGCTGCTCAGCTGCCTTTCGCCTCAATTCAATGTGGATAAGCTCGCCCGCCTCGTCAAAAGCACTGCGCTCGGACTTCTCACCATTTCAGCAGGCTTGTTCGTTTCTTTTCTCAGCATTGGGGGAATAGCCTCTGCATCAGCAAGCGGTCTGGCAGTGAAAGCAGCCAAAGCTGCAGGCAGTATGTTTATCCCTGTGGTCGGCAAATCTCTGGCAGATGCACTTGATTCTGTTATCGGCGTCTCTTTGGTGCTGAAAAACGGTATCGGTATTTTCGGTGTGATAGTCATTTTGCTTTATACAGCCTATCCTGCAGTGAAAATCCTTGTGATCAGCCTGATATATAAGCTTACGGGCGCTTTGCTCGAGCCAATGGGCGAATCAAGACTGTCATCTGCTCTATATGAAATAGGAGGTGTGCTGCAAAGCTTGTTCGCTGCCGTTGCTATCGGCGGACTGTTCTTTTTCTTTGTACTGGCATTGGTGGTTTGTATGGGAAACTTTGCCATGATGATGAGGTGAGATATGGAAATTCTGGCGGAAATGATAAGAAGCATCGCGGTGGTCATTATTCTTTCACTTTGTCTGGAGCTCTTGCTGCCCAAAAGCGAATTACAGCCATATATCAGAACAGTGAGCGGCTTGCTTTTGATAGTTGCCGTGCTTTCTCCATTGAAAAATGCGGGTGAAATATTACGGTTTGAAAATATCCTGCAAGCTCCGCAGCATAATACGGAACAGATTATCTCAGCCGGTTCAGAGCTTCGCGCTGATTGGGAGCATAATGCCGAAGCTTCCCATATCAATAATATGAATTCTCAAATAGAAAGCATTTTATTGCTGGATAATGACATAATCGCCATAACTGCCGAATGCTATTACAACGATGAAATTCTTTGTGCAGAGCTGCAAATTGATAGCCTTGATGCATCGAAAAACAAGCAAAAAAAATGGTTGGGAATACTGGAAAGCTTTTTTGGTATTCAGACGGAGAATGTGCAAATGGATATAGTTCCACAAAATATGATGGAGAAAGGAGCGGAAAATGGATAAAAAAGAAAAAGCTTTGATCCCCAAGGATCGCAAAACTCTGCTGAAGCTCGGAGGTATTTTTGCGACGGGGCTCGTGCTGATTTTTTTCAGCGGGCTGATGGGCACAACCCCAGAGTCGAAGATTGATGTTCCTGCTGCGGAACATAGTACTGCTTTGGATATGGAACAAAAATTGGAGAAAATTCTTTCACAGATAAAGGGTGCAGGCAAAGTGGCTGTGTGTCTGAATTATTCCACCCTGCTGCATAAGGAATATGCGGTGAATGAAAACAGCAGCCAAAAAACACAAAATGAAAATGCTGCGGAACGCAGCATAAGCACTGTTGAAAAAACAACAGGAAAAACATATTTCACCGCCGGAGCACAGAATGAACCATTACTTTTGCAGGAATATTCTCCCGTCCCCGAATCTGTGCTGATAGTAGCGGAAGGTGCCGGAAATGCGCGTATCAGGGAGGAACTTTTTTCGGCGGTGCAGGCATTTTTAGGACTTCCTGCTAATAAAATATCGATATCAGAGATGAAATAAAAAAAGGAGTGAAAAAAATGTTTTTCAAAAAATGGCATCTGACAAGCCTGTCGAAAAAATGGCTGCTGGCGTTGGGGGGAATTTGTCTTTGTTTTGTTGCCTATGATCTTATTTCGCTTCCTGCTGCCAATCAGCAGGTAAATGAACCGGTGATAGAGGTTTTTCCATCACAGGACACGGAGCAGGCTGCAGTTTCCACTGATGATTTCACAGTCGATGCAGAGGAGATAAAAGAAAGTGGAGCAGATTTTTTTGCGGCATATCGTGTGGAGCGTGAGCAGGTAAGAGCGCAGGAAACACAAATGCTGGATAATATAGTAGCCAATGCTGAGGTATCTGCTGATGCCAAGGATGCGGCACACAGCCGTAAGCTTGCCATAACCACCGCTATGGATCAGGAAATGCAGATAGAAAATCTTATCAAAGCAAAGAATTTTGCCGATGCTGCTGTTTTTATTCAGGATGGTAGTGCAACAGTTGTGGTCAGCGGCAGCTTGGATGAGCAGGGTGCCGTGGTGATAGCAGATCTTGTGCAGAATGTCTCCGGAATCGGTATGGAAAAGCTTGTCATCGTACAAAAATAATTCCAAGGGCGCATCTGCGCCCTTTCATTTTCTCCAAAAGCCTTAAAAATACCGCAAAATATTGCAATATATGTAGTTGTTATTTTGAATAAAAATTGTTATAATATGAATTGTCTTTGAAAATGTTGTTGAATCCGCTGATTATTAAGGAGGAGATTAAATATGGAAGAAATTTTGGAAACAACTGCTGAAACCGCTAATGAAGAAGTCCTGAGCGGCAACAAAATCGGCTCTGTCAAAATTGCCAATGATGTTGTTGCTACAATTGTCGGTCTTGCAACCATGGAGGTCAAGGGTGTTGCTGCTATGGCAGGCGGCATCGCAGGTGGCTTCACCGAGCTGATGGGCAAAAAGAATATGACCAAAGGCGTCAAGGTCGAAGCAACCGAAAATGATGTTACTATCGATGTTTTTGTTACCATGGAATTCGGTGTTGTTCTGCCTGATGTTGCTGATGCTGTTCAGAACAATGTCAAAAAGGCTGTTGAGAATATGACCGGTCTGAATGTTGCAGCTGTCAATGTTCATATTCAGGGCGTATTATTCCCTCAGAACAATCCCGCTCCTGTTGCAGAAGCACAAAAAGAAGAAAATTAACAGAATAATGCTGCCCCGATATCTGCGGGGTGGCATTGTTTTGCTTTCAAGGAGGATGAAAAATGAAAGCATTGAGAAGATTGTTTACTGTTTTGCTGGGCGTTATTTTGCTGGCTGTCGGAGCTCTGTTGATATTGTGCGTCAATAACAGCGGCATCCGCAATTTCTGGATGAACAATATCGATTACATAGTCAATAATTTCTGGGTAGGCACAATTGCTGCTATCGTACTCATTTTACTGGGCGTGATCGCTGTTGTTATCGGTGTTCATGTCAAAAAAGTCGATCCTTATACCAAGGTCACTATGGGCGAATTTGGTCAGGTGGATATCTCCTTGTCTGCTATCGATGCTGTCGTTGGTAAGGTCG
>JAFSIU010000126.1 GCA_017439615.1 Bacillota bacterium | reverse complement strand
TGCCATCAGGGCAAGCATTTCTCAAGATTCTATGGTTTTTATGATTCTCATTTTCGCCGCAAGCAACACAAGCAGCACTAATGGCCTCACCCATAGAGTTTGAAGCATCCAAGACCAAGGCTACTGCACCGTGGGTAGCGCCTGCCATTTCAATGGAGGTGTCCTTGGTTTCAACAAGAAGGGTTATTTCATAAACATTCTCATCATTGGTTACTGCTGCTGTTTTGGAAAGATGGATCTCCCAATCATTAGCATTGGCTGCAGTGCCATCCTGATGATAATAAGAATCTTCAAAGTTTTCGATAAGATTGACCTGATCTGCTGCGAAAACGCTCAGATTGAATGAGCTTAACAGCATAACCATAATCATTATAATACTGAGAGTACGTTTCAAATTTGTGTTTGCCATAATTTCTTCTCCTTTCATTTTGAGAGGGGTAGAAATTTCGGCGGCTGCGCCGGCATAGTCATCTGACCTTAGCTCGCTTGCTTTGCGTCCCATTCTTTCGAATGGTTTGCCATTAACGAATTTTCTTCCTGGTAATAATTTTTTTGTTTTTCATTTTATGAGGCACATGATTCCTGCCCCGATGTAAGTGCATTGTCCAGCAGCATAAACAATTCCAATGCGCTGCGGAAACCTTGTTCTTGTTTGCCATCCAGCCAAGCTACACTACCCTGCCAACTTGCATTTTGCCTGAACAAAACGCGAACCTTGAAAGTTGCAATACTTCCAGGCCAAAACTCTACCTCAGGAGGGCCGTTTTCTTGCTCCGGATTTCCGACAAATGTTCTTGTTATGGTGAAAGGTTTCGGGAATTCCATTTTGTCAAGCAGCTGTTCCATTTCCAAAAAAAACTGTGATAAGCTTTTGAATGTCTTCCCGCCTTGAATACAAGGATTATAGAACCTTCCTTTCAATATGCCATCATTGTATGAATCGATGCATACTGTTATTGTTCTGTTCTCGTTCCCCATACTACGGTCGTCATAGACAACCACCTCCTTCCCACAAAATTGGTAAAGTTTTGTTTGTTGATATATTTATATCATCCACGGGTTATAAAATCGGTTATATTTGATACTTTATTTTTCATTTTTGTTAAAATTTTTTAAGTTTATTTCTTTCTTGCGCTATTTTATTGATTTTGATAACATAAGAATATGCTTAAACTCTTATTCTACCTATTTTTTAAACAGGAGGAACTGCTATGGGCGTTAAATTGAAGGACACATTACTCCTTGTCGGTGATGAAGGCAGCGATCGACCTATTTTTCGTGAAATATTCAAAGACAACTTCAACATTCTGGAGGCAGAAAATCTTCCGCAGGCAGCGCTGCTGCTCAAACAAAATGATACCTGCATTGCGGCAGTATTAATTGATATGGAGCAATTAAAGGATGAGGATATCAAACTGATAAACAGTGCCGCGCATCAGAATGAAGATGATGAAATACCTATTATCTCCTTTATTCCCCATGCCTCTGACGGCAAGCGTGAAGAGCTTGCTTTCCTCCACGGCGCAAGAGATGTGGTTGTCAAGCCTTATACCCCTGATTCACTGCGCCGCAGACTTGAAATCATTATTAATCTTTATCTGCACAAGCAGCAGCTACAGACTCTTGTTACCAAACAGGCCGAAACCATAAGAAATACAAATCAGGTCATGCTTGATGCCATGTCCACTATTATCGAGCACAGAAGCACAGAATCAGGCAATCATGTTCTGCGCATCCGCCGCTTCACCAAAATTCTTCTTGAGGATGTTGCCAATACTTATCCTGAATATGCTCTGACACAACAGGATATAGATATCATCACAAGTGCGGCGGCGCTGCATGATATTGGCAAAATCTCAATTCCTGATGACATATTGAATAAACCCGGCAAGCTGACAGATGAAGAATTCGAGATAATGAAAACACATACCACCATTGGCAGTGAGCTGATACAGCAGCTCACCGGTATGGGTGATGCTGATTTTTTGCGTTATGCATATAATATTGCCCTTTATCACCATGAGCGTTGGGATGGCAACGGCTATCCTTTTGGCTTATCCGAAGATGAAATACCTATTTGCGCACAGGTTGTAGGTATTGCCGATGTTTTTGATGCGCTGACCACTCCCCGTGTTTACAAGGAAGCCTATTCCCATGAACAGGCTATCAATATGATATTAAACGACGAGTGCGGCAAATTCTCACCCAGACTTCTGGAATGTGTCAAGCATGTACGCTCAACCTTTGCTGCTCTTGCCACACAATATGCCGACGGCTATTCCCCAAAAGATGACAGCATATCCATTCCTTTGCCCGGACCGGCATGGGAAAATACCAGACTCAACACCTCGCAGCTTTCATATATCAAATACCAGACCATTCTTCATTATCTGAATGATACCGTGGTCGAGCTTGACCTTGACAAAGGCCTGCATCATATTGTCTATAACCCCAATCCTGATTTTGATTCTGTTCTTTCAAATGCACCTTTCCAGAATGCAAGTGATCTTTTGAAATATATCACTCTGCATCCCGATGATATTTCAATCATTGATGATATTGACAAGCTGTTCTCA
>JAFSIU010000020.1 GCA_017439615.1 Bacillota bacterium | reverse complement strand
CGGCATAGATGGGGAAGGGATTTTCTTCCATAACTGCAGCGGAATTTTTAGTCAGCATAGGACGGTTATAGGGCAGCTCTGCTTCTTCGGAAATGATGATGACAGAAGCATTTTTATTTTTGGTACGTGCAGCCTCGGCTGCTGTAACAGCTGCAATACCGCCGCCGATAACAACGATTTTCACAGCTGCCCCATCATCATTGCTTTTTCCCTGTTTGGCGGAAGCAACAGGTTCAAAGAGTGATTTGGGCACACCGCAGACAGGGCATGTCTCAGGACCTTCTTCAAAAACTGCACCGCAGATTTTGCAGCGGACTTGGGGCTTGTCGCTTGCGGGAGCTTCTTCTGCCTTTTCCTCTGCCTTCGGCTCTTCCACGGGAGCAGGCTCAAAGAGTGCCTTGGGTACTCCGCAAACAGGGCAGGTCTCGGGACCTTCCTCAAAAATTGCACCGCAGATCTTGCAACGAACTTTTTTATCAGCCATTATATTTCCTCCTTTATGGATATTATTTACACTTTATTTTATAATATCAAATCTGCTTGAAAATTTAAAGAGATTTCCTGCAAATAAGAAAAAACAGGAACAAATATTTTTCTGTTCCTGTCTGAAGGGATACGGCATCAGTAAGGTCATTGATTTTTTAAAGGCAGCACTTTCACCGAAGCAAAAATATCATCATCTGCAGCAGCAAAAACATCCTCCCAGCTTGCAAAATCTTTGTCATGCAGTTTGATCTCCACCTGCTTTTCCTTGCCATAGGCGATCATATCCCAATCAAATTTCATATATCTGTCGAAATCGATTTTGTTATCCTTAAACGGATTAAGACAGCATACTATACTGACCGCCAATGCTGCGCAGCCATTGCTGTGCATAAAAGCCTTTTCTACGGTATATTTTGTTCTGTCACCACCAAGCTCGCCCAAAACACGGAATGCAGCACGAATGCCGCAGGCAAGACCAATATTGAAAAAATCATTATGCGCAATGCGGCAGGCTTCGATGATATCTGAGATTTGCTCATGGCTCAATCCGGTATTTTCAATTTTGTTCCAATTTTCGAAATTCATATTTTTCTCCTTCAACAAAGCACCAAGCAGGAAGGACAAAATCCTTCCTGCACAGAGTTATTTTACAAAATGAATAAGACAGCTGCGGCGATTGTTCGGCAGATAGAGCCTGCCTTCGCGCTCAGTGATTATTGCCTGTGCAACAGTCTGCAGCTGAGGCAGCATATCCTCGCCAAAGCGCAGCATGCTGCGCAGGAAACGGGCAGCCTCCTCAATGCTGTCTACAGGCTGACCATAGTCATGCTCAATAACATGGCAATCACATTTTGCACCCAAAGCCTCAAAAAGGCCTACCACATAGCAGCCATTGCGGCAAACATAATTGCTTCCCTTCATACCCAGCTGATTAAGAGCAAGATCATGAATGCTGCCGGTCTCATCAGCATGATTGACCAGCAAAAAGCCTTCTCTGCCGGTTGCGGCAAGCACGGCCTTGGCTTGATCAAGGCTGTGTATCAGCTTATTGACATAAAGGATCACAGTGACATCACAAACAGGAATATCAGCCGATGGGAAACGTCCGCATACCGGCACGATATTATCTATGTCATTTTCTTTGATATGCTTCTCCAACCAGCCGACAGCACGGGGGCTGAAATCCAATGCATAGACCTTGCTGCATTTTTTTGCAAGATAAAGTGAGGTTATGCCATAGGCACAGCCTAAATCAAAAACAGTATCTTCGGGACGGATCGCTTTTTCAAAATATTCACCCAAAGGGATTTCGGGATAATTCAGGAATCTGCAGCTGTCCAGATACCAATTTTCGGATTCTTCTGTCCAGAATTCCATCATCATGCCTTTTTTCTTTGCATCTGCCATTTTATCGCTCTTTTCTTATTTATTATAAAGGTTTGATCTCAACACTGGCAAAAAGCTCATCATCAGGAACGGTAAAGACCTCCATAGGTCCGTTGAAGCTTCTGTCAAGCATTTTGATCTCTATTTTCTTGTCAGCACCATAAGCAGTAACAGTCCAGTCAGGACCTGAATAAAGCTCAAATTTCATATTGTTATCCTTGAGAGGAGAAAGACAGGTGATAACAAAAAATGCCAATCCAACGCTGGTATTTGCCTTGATCTCCACAAAATCGACATCATGCTTGAGTCGATCGGCACCCATTTCGCCGAGTACGCGGAAGGCAGCACGAATACCGCAAACCAAACCAATGCTGAAAAAATCATAGTGTGCTAGACGGCAGGCCTCGATCAGGCTTTCAATTTTTTCAGGCGAAAGACCGGTATTGTCGATCTTTTCCCAATGCGCAAATTCATACATTTTCATATCCTCCTTTATTTTACAAAACTTTCCGGCTTGAAAGCAAGCAAAACTCCCATTTGTGTGCGGTCTCTGTTATAGCATTCTACTGCGATATCCGCATTCGCTGCCATATGAGTTACCATGCTGCGGCTGCTGACAACAGCACTGCCCTTGGCAGCTTCGGCAATGCTGCCCTTGGTCAGTTCATCAAAGAAACCGCCGAAGGGGAATTTCACATCCTTTTTCTTGGGGCGTGTACGGTCATAAACAGGAGCAAAAGGTGTTT
>JAFSIU010000125.1 GCA_017439615.1 Bacillota bacterium | reverse complement strand
CTACTACCTTATTTGGTGCGGTAGAAGGGACTTGAACCCCCACCCTGGCAATCAGGACTAGAACCTGAATCTAGCGCGTCTGCCAATTCCGCCACTACCGCATGACTTTGTTAGTATAGCATTTCCTTTTGCAAATTGCAAGTGCAGTTTGCAAATTTTTTAAAAAATTCGTTATTTGAAGCAATGTAAATAATGAAATTGTACTGTTTTTCTCTCATTTAGTGTGTTAAAATAAATCAAGAGGTGTGTTATGAACTTAAAAACTATTGCTTCAAAAATTGAATATTCGGCATTAGATCCATTTTTAAAGGCAGATGATTTGAAGGCTGTTTGCGAACAAGCCAAAACTCTCGGCCTTAATGCTGTTTGTGTTCTGCCTACTCATGTGGATTATGTGCGCAGTCTGCTTGCTTTTTCCGATTGCAAGGTGATTTGTGCTGTCGGCTATCCTTTTGGCAGCAATACAACAAAAATCAAGATTGCAGAGGCACAGCAAGCGGCAAAAGATGGTGCTGATGAAATAGAGCTTGTACTTAATCATTCGGCATTATTTGATGGCGATGAGTATTTCATTGCCAATGAAATCTATGCCCTTATCAAGCAAACACGTCTGCCTTTGCGGCTAATGCTGGAGGGTTCAGTGCTTGATGCAGCAATGCTTGACAAATGCTCCAAGCTTGCCTGGGACAACGGTGCAGATATGCTGGTATTGAATACAGGCATATATGACAACATAACAAATGATAAGATATCCTTGCTTCGCCAAGGCAGCAAGAAGAGTATGAAGCTCAAAGCCTTTGGCGGTATTGTTACTGCATCACAGTGTGAAGAACTCTGGCAAAGCGGTGCGGATGTCATTGCCTGTGAAAACCCGTTTGAGATAATGAAGGAATTTCATCAGAGAGGAAATGCTTGAGTGGAGATAAAAGGTAATTTAAGTGGTGTCAGAAAAACATGTCTGGCAGAAATTGAAGCATTGGCAGAGCTTGAGCCTTCGGGACGCAGCTTTATGTCAGAGGATCTTTGCACGGCAATGCTCAGGTTCACACATCAATATAATCGCGAATTGGCAGTCTATCTTGATGCACGCGGCAAAGTGATTGCTGCAAGTCTTGGCGATTTTGCGACTGTGCAGATAGCTGACTTTGGCAATATAAATCATAAAATACGCTGCATACACACTCATCCAAAGGGTGCAGCCATATTAAGTGAAGCGGATATCACAGCAGCCCGCAGCAAGAATTTTGCAGCGATGGCATGTCTTGCAGTGAGTGCGGAGGGTGGCTTTTGGGGAGCCTCTCTGCTTTTGCATGGCGAAGATGATGCGCTTTATTTCAATAAAATTGATGCATTATGCGTTTATGAAATGCCTGTTATCAGGAATTATGTATATTTTGAGAACGAAAGAGACAACAAAGCCCTGCTGATAAGCCTTTCTGAAGGACGCAGTGCTGCGGCGGTAAAGAATTCTCTGGAAGAATTGGCATCCCTGGCAGAAACCGCCGGAATCGAGGTTTTGAATTCTTATATGCAAAATGCACAGAAACCGATTGCAGCAACCTATATCGGTAGCGGCAAGGTTGATGAATTGCGTATGGAAGCGCAGCTGCTTGGTGCAGGAATGCTGATTTTTGACGATGAGATCAGTCCCACGCAGATGCATAATCTTGAGCTTATGACAGGGCTTCGCATCATTGACAGAACAATGCTCATTCTTGATATTTTTGCTTCGCGCGCCCGCAGTAATGAAGGTAAGCTTCAGGTTGAGCTCGCTCAGTTGAAATATCTCTTTCCGCGTCTTCTGGGCAGAGGTACTCAGCTTTCCCGTCTCGGCGGCGGTATCGGTACACGCGGCCCCGGTGAAACCAAGCTTGAAACTGACAGACGCAAAATCAGGATACGCATCTCCGAATTGGAAGAAAGATTGGAAAAGGTGGAGAATGCCCGTTCTGTGCAGAGAAGCAAACGCGAGCGCAATGCTGTACCTACAGTAGCGCTTGTCGGCTATACCAATGCGGGCAAAACCACATTATTAAATGCTCTGAGCGGAGAAGAAAGCTTCAGTGCGGATCTTTTGTTTGCTACCCTTGACACTTTGACAAGAAGAATTGAACCCGAAAACGGACAGGCTTATCTGCTTTCGGATACTGTCGGCTTCATACGCCGTCTGCCGCATCATCTGATTGCGGCTTTTCGTGCTACACTGAATGAATTGCGCTATGCCGATGTTCTGCTGCATGTTATGGATGCCTCTTCACCAGAAGCTGAGGAGCAGGCAGCTGCAGTAGAAGCAGTGCTTAAGGATCTTGATCTTGAAGATAAGCCTGTTATACCTGTGTTCAATAAATGCGATCGCAGTATTGATGAACTTTCTCCGTTTTTCAATCAATATCCCGATGCTGTTTATATCTCTGCACTCACGCATCAGGGCTTTGATGAGCTTACAGCGGTAATAGAGCGTGCGATAAACAAAGAGCAGGGCAAAAAGAAGCTTTCTGTCCTGCTGCCCTATGATAAAGCGGCCGAAGCCGCTATGATATATGCAAATGCCGAGGTTCTGTCCTGCAGCTATGAGGCAGATGGAACAGCAATGCTTTTCATTGCGGACAAGCAGTTTATCGAAAGGCTGAAAAGACAGGGAATTGAGTGCAAAGAGGAGGATTAATATGAAATTCATACTCGGTTCTGCAGGCAGCGGAAAAAGCTATTTTTGTATCGAAGAAATAGCACAGCGCCTGCAAAACGGCGGAAAGAATATATATTTAGTTGTTCCCGATCAAGCGAGCTTCATTAATGAGAAACAACTGGCGGAAAAATGCGGTGGTTTTTTTGATGCTCAGGTAACAGGTTTCGGTAGATTGAGCTATGCTGCTGCCGAGTTTTTGCAGCAGCCGCGTTTGCCGTTGCTGAATGAAACAGGCAGAGTTATGCTTACCGCAAAGCTTCTTGCCGAACATAAAAATGAATTGAAAAGCTTTGCAGGCTCGGCTGACAAGCTGGGTTTCGCTCAGGGACTGCAGGCAATTTTTGAGGAGTTCAGAACTTTTAATACCGATGTTGCAGGACTTCATAATGCAGCAGAAAGTGTGCACAGCAATTTTTCAGAAAAATTGCAGGACATAGTTTTGCTTTATGAATGCTATCTGGCGGAAACAGAAGGCCGCTTTGCCGATGCAAATGAC
Organism: Bacillota bacterium; assembly: GCA_017439615.1. Classification (GTDB taxonomy): domain Bacteria; phylum Bacillota; class Dehalobacteriia; order UBA4068; family UBA4068; genus RGIG3181. The sequence goes on along the minus strand of JAFSIU010000125.1, from coordinate 1,403 downwards.
AATCTGGCTCAGCTGGCAGAGGCTGTTGACAATGGTTTTATGCAGGGTGCATCAGTCTATTTTGACGGTTTTGCCAGTCTTGACCCCGTGCAGTTTGATATTATTGCCGCAATGCTGAGACAAGGAATTGAAGTTAATTTCACTTTGCCCTTATCTGTTCAGGATATCAGAGATGATATTAGCGACGAGCATTATTTATTCAGGATAAAGGAGCTTTATCTGAAGCTTTGTGAGCTTTGCGAAAAGGAAACGGGCAAGCAGCCGGTCATTATCAATATGAATGGGGCAAATGGCCGTTTTGCAGCAAATTCTGAATTGCAGTGGCTTTCGCAGAAAATGTTCCCATTGAGCATAAACGAAAAGTGGCAGGAAGTCCCGCAAAATATACATATTGATGCTGCTGCCAATCAAAGACAGGAGATAATGGGTGTCGGCAGAAGAATATTGCAGCTTGTTCGTGATAAGAGCTATCGCTTTTCGGAAATCAGCATTTGCGCTCGCAATATAGTGGATTATCAGGACGAGATAGAGCAGGTGTTTATCGATATGGGCATACCCTATTTCATTGACGGAAAAAAAGAAATGCTCAATCATCCTGTCATAGAATTGCTTCGTACAGCTTTGGAAGTCGCCATAGAAAAGCCTAATTATAAGCAGATTTTCTCTTATCTCAAAAACACCTTCTCGCCGCTTTCGTGGAAGGAAGTTTCTGTGCTTGAGAACTATTGTCTGGCACAGGGCATCAAATTCTATCATTGGCGTATGGAAAAGGCATGGACATATTATGCTCATTCCTTAGGTGAAAAGGGAGATCCTGAACGCGAAGCGAAGGAGCTGGAATATATCAATGCTGCTCGCTTCAAAGGAACTGCGGAACTGTGGCGTTTTTGTGATGCTTTGCATGGAAGACATTGTGTTTCGGAACAGATTGCAGCATTGCGTGAGCTGATGAAACAATTGCAGATTGAAGAAAAGACAGAGGCACTTTATAAAAATGCAATAAAAGAAGGCAGAGCCGAGGATGCCGAAATTCATCGTCAGGCACTGCAGGGTGTCTATGAGCTTTTTGAGCAGGCAGAAAATCTGCTTGGTGATGCCGTATTATCCGTAGATATTTTTGCGCAAATCTTGGACAGCGGCTTTGCAGCATTAAGAACAGCTATGATACCGCCTTCTGTAGACAGAGTTTTTGTTGCATCCATTGAAAGAAGTCGTACCCCTGCCGTGAAGGCCACCTTTGTGCTCGGGCTAAATGAAGGCATTTTCCCTGCCAAAATCAGTTCTGCAGGGATCCTGAACGGCAGAGACAGAGAAATTCTCGCGCAGCAGGGTATTGAGCTTGCTCCTTCCGCTGTTGCCCGACAACTGGCGGAGTATTATTATATCTATGTTGCTTATACCCG
>JAFSIU010000124.1 GCA_017439615.1 Bacillota bacterium | reverse complement strand
GCAAGAAACAGAGGTCCCAGACCCGATATGTTCAAGCAGGTTGATGCCAGCACCAATATGCCCACCAATGCTTCCGTTCTCGGTCTCTTGATGGCTGCATTCTGGCTGCTTTATTTCTTCGGTGCAAACCTTGACAGCCCCACCTGGTTCGGTCCCTTCTGCTTTGACAGCTCCGAGCTCCCCATCATCACCATTTATGCCCTTTATATCCCCATCTTCATCATGATGATGAAGAAGGAAACAGATCTTTCCGGCTTCAAACGCTTTGTCGCTCCTGCTTTGGCAATCTGCGCTTCCGTTTTCATGGTTATTGCCGCTATCTATGCACATCGTATGGCATGCGCATTCTACCTGATCATCTTCGCAGTTTTCATGGCTGTCGGCATCGCATTCATGAAAGAAAAGAAATAACATTTGCTGCTTTCAAGACCTCCTCTTTTGAGGAGGTCTTTTTTGTCGATTTATTTATTTTGAATATCAAAGCACTTGACATCCTGCCTTTATGATGTATAATTATTTTGAAATTCAAAATAAAGGATTGACTTCAATGCCCGAAAAAAGAGAATTTATGAATCGTTTTCTGGTCGAGATTTTTAATGATATCTTAAGAACAGAAGAGAAATGCCTTGCAGAATGCGGCTATGGCAATCTTTCCATACGCGAGCTGCATGTTATCGAGGCAGTTTGTCTCGGCACCGCCAATGGCCATAACACCGTCGGAGATATTGCAGCGCTGCTTGGCGTTGTCCCGGGAACCTTAACCACGGCTGTAAATATCCTGGAAAAGAAAAACTATCTCATACGCGAAAAAGATACAGCGGATAAAAGAATTGTCCGCATCTTTCCCACCCCCGAAGGTATGAAGGCAAATGCTGATCACAGCAATTTCCATGCACAGATGATAGACACTATTCAGGAGGCGCTGACACTCGATGAGCAAATCGTTTTTGTCAAAGCACTCGGCAGTGTTGCTGATTTCTTTAACAATAAAAAACACTTATAACAAAAAAAGCTCCCCCTTCGCACAACAGGGGAGCTTTTTATCATTATTATTCAATCAAGCAGTTGTGTTGTTTATTTAATTATGCTTTGAAGCGGTTTGCAGACCGCAGGGGCAAGGATAGCGCTGACAATCGCTTCCGGGATACCGCTTGTCAGTACTGTGGTGCCGATAATGGCAAGTATGGGCAATCCGACAATGCCGGAATAGGGTTCGCCGAAGAAGAGCCATATTCCGCCCATGACAAGCACTGTATTGATGAAGCTGCCGGCTGCACCTGCAGCGGCATAGGAAACGATACTCTTGTTTTTAAGCCTTTTGCTTAATGCGGAATAAACAAGACCTGCCACTGTGCCAACCAGAAAACGGGGGACAAAGCATATCAGCAGGCTGCCGATATTACCGCTGAAATCACCAAAGGAATAAAAGGGTGTGAAAATGAATGCCATAGCAGGATTGGGAGGCATAAAGGTCCAGACAATGAAGCTGAAAAGGCCAAAGAAAAAGCCCATCAAAGTGCCTGCCTTAGTGCCTAACAAAACTGCGGTTATCACTACCGGTACTGCCGAAAGTGTTGCAACAATGGGCCCAAATGCCGGCAGTGAGCCCAAAGGTGTGAAGCAGAAAATAATCTCAATTGCCAACAGAACCGCAAATTGAACCATAAATAAAATCTTGCTGTTACGCATTCTTTTTTCCTCTTTTCCTAAAACAAATAAACTAGAGTATCTCACCCTCGGCATTGATAGTAACAATTTCCAAAGGCAGATCTTTTCCGCAAAGAGCAATTGCCTTGCGCACTGCATTCTCAAGACCACCGCAGCAAGGAACATGCATACGGGTCAGGAGAACGGATTTGATATCATTGGCTGCCAGAATCTGAGCCAGCTTATCTGTATAATCAACAGCATCCAGCTTTGGACAGCCGATAACGGTTACACGGTTTTTCATAAAGCGATTGTGGAAATCACCATAACTGAAAGCGGTGCAATCAGCCGCAATAAGCAGATCTGCTCCATCATAATATGGTGCGGAGATCGGCATCAGCTTGATCTGAATGGGCCATTGACGCAGCTCGGAAGGAGGAGCAATATGTCCACTCTGCTCTGCAGGCTTATGTTCGACTTTTTTGACTGCCATACCTGGGCAGGCAAAGACAGGCTTGCCTTTGGCTGCCATATTCTTTTTGACAGCTTCTTCATCATAAGCAGCTGCCTCGCGCTCAACAAAAGAAATCGCTTCCATAGGACAATTGGGAAGGCAATCGCCCAAGCCATCGCAATAATCATCACGCAAGAGCTTTGCTTTGCCGTCAACAAGACCTATCGCACCTTCGTGGCAGGCTTCAACGCAGATTCCGCAGCCATTGCATCTTGCTTCATCAATTTCAATAATTCTTCTTATCATTTTCATTCCTCCGTTTTCATTTGGCTTATACCATCTTTCACTGAAAACAGTTTAGCATAAAAAATTCATATCCTCTGTTGTTTTTGCAACATATATATTTTTTCCAAAGCAATAGGAATATTTTACCACAAAAAGTATTTTTTGCAATAATTTTTACGTTTAAAAGAGCAGAGATGATATCATCTCTGCTCTTTTTTATCAGTTATTCAATTCAATTTCCTTAACGCACTGAGTTTTGATGGTTTCAACAAGGCTCTGCAGGCAATTGACAACATTGGGACGGATATCACCGCCGATAAGTACATACATAATGTCATCGCCTACTTCAAGATAGCCTTCATTGAGCCATGCTTTGATATAATATATTCCGGGCAGCTTATATGCTTCAGCAATGGCGGCCTCGACCTTTGCTTCATCATAGGAGAATTCCATACCTGTTACATCAGCAACATCTTCACCATGGCGGACTCTTGCCTTGGCGCTTTCACGGACGGTGCCGTTGTGAACAAGATACATACCGACATTGCGTGCGGAGGGATCAGCTTTGGCTTCCTTGAGCCATGCTTCGATAGAAGGAGAAGGTTTTTTGGTCATATTGTTTACCTCATTTCTTCATAAAGTATTTTTATTATATATCAAATTGCTTATATTATCTATATATTTTTTACTTTTGCAATAATTCTATTGCCTGCTTATATTTTTCGGTGCGGTCTATTGCTTTTTCGTCGATGATATCCATTCTGCTTAAATCACTGTTATGCCTTAAATCTGCCAGCTTGACAGCTTTGGCGATGGGATTTTCTTTTATCTCCCTGACATAATCTATATAAGGGACAGAATGGTCATGTGTCAGCAATCTGAGCGCGGAAAGCATTTCCTCGGTGAAGCCCTCCGCTGCCAGCTGCTCAAAGGTTATATCAGTATCCTCGACCACATCATGCAGCAGAGCAACGCAGGTTGTGACTTCATCCGTCATTTGCTCCGCCAGATGAAAGGGATGGAAAATATAAGGCAGACCTGTTTTATCCACCTGCTCTTTATGCGCATCAAAGGCTATTCTCATTGCCTTCTTCGTCAATGCAGTATAAATCATATGCTCTACCCTCCAAAGCTTTTTGGTTTATTTATTGCTTTCGAATTCCGTACTTTTCAATATGATCTTGGGGAGAAAAGGGCTGTGATAAGTTATTCTGTCATTGCTGTCGCAGGTATAGTGATATTTCCCGAACCATGAGCGGACTTCCATCTCAAAATACATCTCATAATCCTCAGAGAAAGAATCAAGGCAAATTTCCTCTCTGAACCATGTTTCCGGCTCAGATGCCGCCTCGCAATGAATATATAGATTCTTATCAAAGCCTGCAAAGGCATCTTCTTCTATAAACATTATATTGCAAGGAATAAGAATCTTTTGTAAATGCTTGCAGGAAGCCAAAGCATCCTTTCTTATTCCATCAATATCACAAGGAAGGCAAAGACTATCGTCCTGCGTTTCTGCAGTAATCAGCCATTTCAGCCCGTCATTATCCTTTTGAACAGAAAAAGCTGTCCCAGGCATAATATCATCTCCTATCTGTCATATTTTTCTGTCTGGAAAGAAGCTTAAGAACGCGGGGTCTGTTATATCTCTGGATAACAATAAATTGCATATCAAAAAGAATAGCGGCAACAGCAGAAATAAAAAACAGCCAAAACTGCCCCCAAATAACAGCAAACAGCAATGTGGAAAGTGATATGAGCACATTTGTCCAATGATCGACCTCGACCTTGGCCATGGTATTGGCAATATCGGAGAGAGAACGATCTTTCAGGGAAAATAATTCGGGATTATAGGTCAGTGCCTTATCCTTCCATTTTCTGACCTTCAGGGCTTTATATATGCCCTTTTCAAAAGCTCTTTCCCTGAACCACCATTGTTTATAATTGATATTGAAAAGCTTGTTGATATTGCCGAAAATAAGGCGCACCCACAGATGATACATAATAGTGAAAGCTACTATACCTGTCCACAAAACAGCAGTGCCTTCACTGAAATCGCCATAATACAGGACAAAACATATAGCTGCTATGATAAGTGTCAGGGCGATTACGCAATACATAAATATCGCAGGACCGCTTTTCTTTGTTTTTGCCATTTTTCATCTCCTTCAAGATATTTCAATCAGCCTTTTGCTGCCTGCGCTGCCATGCTTCTTCCAAGGTTTTATATACATAGGCATTGGGATTGCCCGTTTCAAAATATTTTGCATTGTCGCCGCCGAGCATTTTCACAGCGAAGGCTGCAACCGCTCTGGAGCGTGATTGACCGCCATAGCAATGCACCAGCAAAGTTTCAACCTCTTGATTGGCAAGGATGAAATCGATGATATGCTCGGCTTGTTCATCGGTGAAGAGAAAGGCTCCCTCCACCTCCTTGACAATATCATCAAAATAGAGTGTCAGCACATCCTCGCAGAATTCATTGGGGCGGAAAATGAAGCCAAAGCCATCTGTATGCGTATCCTGAATGGAGATAACAGCATAGCTGTCGGTGCGCTCGGCATAATCCTCCATTCCAAATGGATAATAATGCGCCATTACATAATCAAAGGCTTCGAAAACAGATTTCAGTGCTACGGTTTTCATTTTTGCTTATCCTCCTGTTTTCGATTTAACAGAGCGATTGTTTCACAATGCACGGTTTGAGGGAAAAGATCGAAACATTCTATTCGCTGCAGCTCATAGTTTTCCTGCAAGAGCTTCAGATCCCTTGCCAAAGTGGCAGGATTGCAGGAAACATAGATAATACGCTCGGGGGCAGCAGAAATAAGAGCGTCAATCACCTGCGGAGCACAGCCTGCCCGAGGCGGATCGAGCACCGCAAGATCGGCTTTTTTGCCATTTTTAACTTCGTGTGGCAAAATATCCTCTGCCCTGCCGCATAAGAAGCTGTAATTTGCAGAATTATTCAGCTTGGCATTGACTTTAGCAGCCTCAATTGCGGGAGCGCAATATTCAATGCCCGTTACCCTTGCCGCTTTTTCGGCAAGCAAAAGTGAAATAGTACCGATACCACAATAAATATCCCATATTGTTTCACCGCCACATAAATCTGCCCATTCCAAAACTTTGTTATACAGCGCTTCGCAGCCCGCGAAATTGACCTGCAAAAAGGCTGATGGATAAAGCAAAAATTTCTTTCCGCAAATATTTACCGGTAAATGATTTTCGCCATATAGCAATACAAAATCCTTGCCATAGAGCATATTGTTTCTGTCGGACAGATTAAGAAAACATGAGCAAAGCTCGGGGAAACGCATTGATAATAATTCTGCAAGCTTACGATATTCCTGTTGTTCTTTTCTGCTGCAGCTTGCCTCTGCACAGAAAACTGCCATCAGAAGGCTCGTATCTTCATTTGCCTGCAGAGTGAAATGGCAAAGTGAAACAGGAAGCTTCTGCTGATTTAAGAATGTCTGGATTTCATTAAAAACCTGGGGCAAAAGCAAGCAGCTGTCACAAACAGCAAGATTATGACTGCTTTGATTATAAAAACCCAGTTTGCCATCTTGACAATGCCATTGTACACGGTTGCGATAATGATAAGGTTCAAAGGAATTGATCTTCAGCACAGAAACAGGAGTTTTACCTATACGTCGCAGCACTTCAGCAACATAATTCCGTTTCAGCTCCAGCTGATCTTTATAAGACAGAATCTGCAAGGAACAGCCGCCGCAGGCAGCAAATTCAGGACAAGCTGCTTCGATACGCAAGGCAGAAGGCTGAATTATATCCATAATCTCAGCACGGGCGAAGTTCTTTTTGACCTCAGTTATTCTTGCATTGACAAGCTCGCCTGAAACAACACCTTTGACAAAGATAACCATTCCATCATACCTGGCAATTCCCTCGCCTTCACCCGACATTGAGGTTATATTCATTTGTAAAATCTCATTCGTTTTCAATATCAGATCCTCCTGTTCTAATATAACATTTCTGCTTGCTTTTGGCAAAAGATTTTCTTGCAAGCATTTATAGACAAAGCAAAAAAAAAGAGTTATACTATAAAAAGAGAGAAATTTCTCGGAAAGGCAGAGATAAATAATGGAAAACAATGCAAAAGTTCATATCATGGACCATCCCCTGATTAAAGACAAAGTTACCAGACTCAGAGACAAAAATACAAATGTTAAGGAATTCAGAGAACTGGCATATGAGATATCCTTGCTGATGGGCTATGAAACCACGCGCAATCTGGAGCTTGAGCCGCATGAGGTTGAAACTCCCCTCACAAAAACCGTCGGCAGCTATATCAAGCAGACGGTTTGTCTTGTTCCGATTCTCAGAGCAGGTCTGGGAATGGTTGATGCCATTGTCAGCATTATGCCCTCTGCAAAGGTTGGCCACGTAGGTCTTTACCGTGATCCCGTTACCGTGCAGCCTGTTGAATACTATTGCAAGCTCCCCGTTGAAGTACAGGACGGCTTGACCATTGTTTTGGACCCCATGCTTGCAACAGGCGGAAGCGCCGCAGCTGCTATTGATTTCATCAAGCAAAGAGGTGCAAAGGACATCAAATTCATGTGCCTTATCGCTGCTCCCGAAGGTGTTGAAGTGCTTTCAAAGGCTCATCCTGATGTTGAGATATATTGCGCTGCATTGGATGAAGGTTTGAATGACCATTGCTATATCGTTCCCGGCTTGGGCGATGCAGGTGACAGATTGTTCGGTACTCTTTAATAAACAATAATTAAAGACGAAAAAAGGCAGGAAAAGTTCCTGCCTTTTTAATATAAATTTAAGGTTTCACCAATTGATAGCTTTGATCAGATCTTCACGCATTCTCTCTGATTCATTACGGAAATTGTTGATATAAAGCGGCTCGCGTTCAATAATCTCATATTTTTCATCATCGATCAAAACAGGAATGAATTTGAGCGGTTTGCCTGTTTTTTTATAATACATTTCTCCGAAATACAGAAAGCCTGTATAGATATCCGACGGTTTGTCATAGTCATTGGTATATTCAATATCGGGGAAAACGATGAGGCTTTCACCTTTCATAAGAAATTCCATACCATAGCGGAAGCTTTTGAAAGATTGTGTGCTGTCTCGATATGTAGGGAAAGCCTGCAGAGACTGCACAACATTAACAACAATGCTTGCACTCATTTTGGCAATGACCTTTATAAAGGCAGTTGGTTTTTTGCCGCGTTTGGCTGAAAAAGTAAAGTTCAGATAATGATTGCTGCAAACCTCTTTATCAAAAAAGATATTCAATGCCATGGAATGCAGGCTGAAATCAAGATTTTTGAATACGGTATAAGGACCGTGAGTGTTCAGATGGCGGCAAACATATATAACAGGTTCCTCAGGTGCTTTGATCTTACATTTATATTTATGTGAAAATGCTCGCAGGACACATATGGCGAATTTGCCTGTACGGCCATAAAAATCATTTGAACCTGCCTTGGTCTCTGATGCAGTTTCCAATACATCGTTTTCATTACTCATTGTGTTTTCCTCTGAATGCTAAAAATATGCGTATAGGCACAAAAAGCCTATACGCATATTATACTACAATTCAATTTTAAATCAAAGATTAATTTTGAAGCTGAATATCTCACATTGTCTTATTCTGTTTTTTAAAATTGAATATAAAAAACACTATCACAACTGCATAAGCAAGGCAGAGCAGCAAAACCGCAGAGGTCGGTATTTCCATAACTGCAAACAGCAAGAGAAGTATGCCGAATATATAGATAAACATATCAAAAGCTTTTGCTTTGGCAAGATATCTGATCTTGCTATTACGCTCATCATTGACTTCGATATCAACGCGTTTTGCAAGCTCGGGATTTTTTTGCTGTGCTCTTTTGGCAAGCCTGCTGCCCATACCATGCCCGAAAAGACCGCAGGCACAGCCAAAAATGATAAAAGGCAAAGCATAGTTGCCGCTTTCTGCAAGCAAAGTATAAACATAAACAGATATCAAAAGTAATATTAAGCCTGCAATAATAAAAAGATTATCGGAAAACTTATTTTTCATTTGCTTCCTCCTCATAAATGAATATTTCCTCGATCGGCAAGGCAAAAAAACGGGAAATTTTAAACGCGAGCAAAATTGAAGGATTATATCTGCCATTTTCCAAAGAGCCTATGGTTTGTCTGGAAACTTCAAGAATATCAGCAAGTTCTTCTTGCCTGATTCCTCTGCTCTCACGCAATTCACGCAAACAATTTTTCATATCACTTCTCCTTTCTATAAAAAATTAATGGAAAGTTAACTTTACATTGATATAGTAACACACAAAACTCTCAATGTCAAGTAAGCTTTCCATTTTAATTGAAAAATAAACAGTATATGCCGCTGTTTGCTTTTTCTATCATATTAGTTTTATAAGCACTGCTTTTGATATTCCTGTAAAATATAAGCAGCAGCGCTTTCTATGCTGCAGTCGCCTGTCTTAATGACAAAATCACAAAGCGGCAGACATATTGATTCAAAACGGGCAATATCCGCAGTCAATTCATCAAAAGTCAATCTTTTGCTGCGGCGTTTTTGCAAACGCCGATAAATAAGATTAGGTTCAACACGCAGCAGAACAAAAAAAGCTTCAGGCTTCAACAGAATTAGCCTTTCCGTCTCACACAAAAGACTATCTAATGCGATTACCTGATTTGATTTTGCTGCCAGCTTTTGAAAAATCAACTTTTCTTCCGAACGATAGCGTATTGCGCCATGCTTTTTCAGGAGTTGCTCTGGAGGCATTCCTGTGATGCTGTGTATTTTTTCAGAGGTTTCAACAAAATCAAAACCAAGTTGCTCCGCGGCATTTCTGCCGATCACGCTTTTGCCCGAGCCGCTGTAGCCCGCAATAATCAGATTTTTCATATCTCTCACCGCCTTATAAAGCTTATGTACAAAGAAAAGATTTAATACATAAAAATTTTGCGGCTTAACAAAAATATCGCTCCGATTTCATAAACAAAGAAGACTGCTTCTTATGCAGTCTTCTTTCAAAATACAAATATTAATAAAAGCATATAGACGATCGTACCTGCTGCGATAGAAAGCAGCACCTGGCGCTGCCAAAGGTGTAAAAGAATAACACAGGCAAGAGCAATAAGCTCAGGCAGGCCATAAGGGAATGCCAAAACATTCACAGCTTTCAAGCAATATACAAGCAGCATTCCGATGGCTGCACCCGGCAGCACACGACCAAGATATTGCACATATTCAGGAGTTTTACGGCCTGCAGGGAAAAGGATAAAGGGCAAAAAGCGTGTGATGGCGGTGCCCAGAACAATCAAGGATATCATTATCAGCAATTGTGTTGTTGTCATACGGTCTTACCTGCACTTTCTTCTTTTTTGTGTATAAAAGTGAGAACAGCAAGTATCATCAGCATTGCAGGTACCAAAAAGCCCTCAGCGCCAAAAATGACAAGGCAAAGAACTGCACAGCCGACACCGATGAAGGATTGCAGATAATTCTTTTCTTTGAGCAGCTGTTCAAGGAAGAGCACAGCAATGAGTGCAGTCATAACGAAATCCAGTCCTTCAACATTGAATTCCACAAGTGTGCCGAAAAGAGCACCGATAGCAGTGCCGACAACCCAATAAAGCTGATCAAAAAAAGATACATAGGTCATAAAAAGCTCTTTATTTACACCTGCCGGAGCATCAATGGTACAATTGATGCTGAAGGTCTCATCGCACAGAGTATAAATCAGATAGTATTTTTTCAGCCCAAAGACCTTATATTTTTCAAGCATCGAGATACCATAGAAAATATGTCTTGCGCCTGTCATAAGCATCAGCAAAAATGCTCCCAGAGGATCAAAGGAGCCGACAAGCAGATTAACAGCAATGAATTGGGCTGTTCCGGAAAAAACAACAATGCTCATAAGAATAGGATAAATCGGATGAAAGCCGGAAACATTCATCAATATGCCATAAGCAATACCCAGGAACAAAAAGCCTGTCAAAATCGGTATGGTATGTGGAAAGGCAGCCTTGGCCGCCAAAATATGTTCATCACGACGGGACAACAAAAACACTCTTCTTTCAAAAATAATAAACCTATTGCACAAATTCCGACATCGGATAAATGATTTTAACAAGATATGCTGCGTTTTGCAAGACATAAATGAAAAACTCTCACCCAAGGACAGAATAGAACTTACAGCAACAGAGAGTTGCTTGTTAATATATCAAAACAGTGTTATGCTATTTATGAGGTGATCAATATGGAAACAAAAGATATTATACTCGAATTGCGAACAAAGAAGGGCCTATCACAAGATGAGCTTGCACAAGAGCTTTATGTCACAAGACAAGCTGTGTCCCGCTGGGAGACAGGCGAAACAATTCCAAACACAGAAGCATTGAAGCTGCTATCAAAATTCTTTGATGTATCAATCAACACTCTTCTGGGTTCTCCGCGTCAGCTGATTTGTCAATGCTGCGGTATGCCGCTTGAAGACTCTGTAATCAGCAAAGAGGCTGATGGCATATTCAATGAAGAATACTGCAAATGGTGCTATGCCGATGGCGAATATACTTATGACAATATGGATGATCTGATCGAATATTGTGCTCAGCATATGGCAAATGATAATTTTTCTTCTGAGCAAGTACGCACATATATGCAGGATATGCTGCCACAGCTTAACTATTGGAAGAGATATGCCCAGCTCGGCGGCGAAGATAATTTTAATAAGTTCAAGGTGCAAATAATCGATGAATTCAATGCCTTACATATCGAAGGAATGCCAAAGGTAGAATCGCTTAATGCACTTGTCGGAAATTTTGTGAACCTCGAATTCAGACTTCCTAACGGCCAAACCGCAAAGTTCTTAGATGACCAAGCCACTTATTTAGGCAATCAGCTCGAATGCGAGTTTAGCGGAAACAGATGCTTTGGCATCGTTGCAAATATGGAATTCCTGCTTGTTTGCACTTATGAAGAAAACGGTACTAATCCTGAACTCGTTATTTATAAAAAGAGGTAAGCAGCTCATTCTTACCGATATATATAAGCAAGTTTGTTTCAGCATAAAAGAAACAGCCTGACTTTTTCAAAGTCAGGCTGTTTTAATTTTGTTTTTATTTTACAACGATATTGACGAGTTTGTTGGGGATGGCGATGATTTTGACTGCCTGTTTGCCTTCGAGAATTGCTTCGAAACCATCATAGCTCTTGATATATTCAGTCAGCTCATCAGCAGACATACCTGCAGGAATGGTCAGTCGATCTTTGATCTTGCCATTGGTCTGGATAACGATTTCGACCTCATCCTGAGCCATTGCCTTTTCATCGAAATCAGGCCATACATGGTGCGCGATCTCTTCATTGTTGCCCATCATTTCCCACAGTTCCTCGCACATATGAGGTGCATAGGGAGAGAAAATGAGCAGCAGCATTTCGGCGGCTTCATGCAGAACGGCAGGGTTGGTATCCTTTTCGAGATAGGCATAAAGCGCATTGACCATTTCCATAATGGCGGAAATGCCGGTATTGAAATTGAAGCGCTTGCCGATATCATCGCCGACCTTTTTGACGGTGAGATGAGTGATACGGCGCATTGCCTTGTCCTCAGCAGAAAGAGCATCTAAATTAAGAGCGGTATCCTGGCCCTCGCATTTATCCATAATGGTGCCGACAAGACGCCATACACGATTCAGGAAGCGATAGCAGCCCTCGACTGCAGCATCATTCCACTCCAGATCTCTTTCCGGCGGAGCGGCAAAGAGGATGAAGAGACGTGCGGTATCTGCGCCATATTTTTCAATGATGACTTCGGGGGAAACGATATTGCCCTTGGTCTTGCTCATCTTGGAGCCGTCAAGCAGAACCATACCCTGAGTGAGCAGATTGGTGAAGGGCTCATCAGCTTCGACAAGACCAAAATCATGCAGAGCCTTGCAGAAGAAACGTGCATACATCAAGTGCAGGATTGCGTGCTCAACACCGCCAATATATTGGTCAACGGGCATCCAGTGGTCAGTCTTTTCCTTATCAAATGCCTGCAGATCATTCTTGGCATCGGCATAGCGCAGGAAATACCAGGAGGAGCAGACGAAGGTATCCATAGTATCCATTTCACGATGAGCCTTACCGCCGCAGATGGGGCAGGTAACTTCATCAAAGGTGGGGCTGGTTTTCAAGGGAGATTCGCCGGTGGGCTTGAACTCAACATCGGTAGGCAGCATAACGGGGAGATCCTTTTCAGGAACGGGAACCTCGCCGCATTTAGGGCAATAGATGATCGGGATAGGAGCGCCCCAATAGCGCTGACGGGAGATAAGCCAATCGCGCAGGCGATAATTGATAACACGTTTACCAAGGCCATTTTCTTCCATATAGTCAGCAATTGCTTTCATAGCTTCCTTACGGTTATGCATTCCGTCAAACTGACCGGAATTGATCATAAAACCGTCTTCCTCAACAACATGAGGCATGGGCTCGCCGGGAACATATTCATCATAGCTGATAACGGGCTTGATGGGCAGACCGTATTTGGTTGCAAAATCAAAGTCGCGGCCATCGTGTGCGGGAACACCCATAACAGCACCGGTACCATAATCCATAATTACATAGTTGGTGATCCAGATCGGAACCTTTTCACCTGTCATGGGATTGATGGCAAATGCACCGATGGGCATACCTTCTTTTTCGAGATTGCCGGAGGTACGGTCAACTGTGGAGATCTGCTGAACCTTTTTGACAAAGGCATTTACAGCTTCTTCCTGAGGAGTGCCCTTGACAAGCTCTGCAACCATAGGATGCTCAGGCGCAAGAACCATATAGGTTACGCCGAAAATGGTATCATGACGTGTGGTAAAGCAAGGAATGGGACGACCATCCTCGGTAGTAAAATTGACTTCAACACCTTCGCTGCGGCCGATCCAGTTATGCTGCATAGTTTTGACCTTGTCAGGCCAGCCGGGAAGCTTATCCAGATCATCAAGCAGGCGCTGGGCATAATCGGTGATTTTGAAGAACCACTGCTCAAGAGATTTCTTTTCAACAACGCTGTCGCAGCGTTCACAATGACCTTCGATAACCTGCTCATTAGCCAGAACGGTTGCACAGGAAGGGCACCAGTTGACTGCTGCCTTTTTCTTGTAAGCAAGACCGTTTTTATAAAGCTGCAGGAAGATCCACTGAGTCCATTTATAATAATCAGGCAGACAGGTTGCAACCTCTCTGTCCCAATCATAGCTCAGACCCATAGTCTGAAGCTGTGTTTTCATATTGGCAATATTGGAGGTGGTCCAAGGCTCAGGCTGCGCACCCATTTTGATAGCGGCATTTTCTGCAGGCAAACCGAAAGAATCCCAGCCCATAGGATGCAGGACTTCATAGCCTTTCATAAACTTATATCTTGCGAGCACGTCGCCTATGGAGTAGTTACGGACATGGCCCATATGCAGCTTGCCTGAGGGATAAGGGAACATTTCAAGCAAATAATACTTGGGCTTGTCACTTCCCTCATGGGCAGCAAAGGTCTTTTCCTCCTCCCACTTTTTCTGCCAGCGTGCTTCAATTGTCTTAAAATCATATCTTCTTTCCACTTGTTTTTCCTCCGAATGAAACTGCTAAATAATATTTTGATACAGCAAGCTGTATTCCAAACTAGTTTTTGGCTGCTCTTTTTTTCTCATTGAGATATTTCTGTGCATTGACAGCAGCAATGGCACCATCGGATGCAGCTGTTACGATCTGACGCAGCTGCTTGGCAATGGCATCACCTGCTGCAAAGACACCGGGGATACTTGTCTGCATAGCTTCATCTGCAATGATATAGCCATTTTCATCACAGGCAAGCTGATCCTGGAAGGATTTGGTTGCGGGATTTTCGCCGATGAAGATAAATACACCATCTGTGGGATAGGTAACTTCTTCTTTCTTTTCCAAATCATTGAGAGTGATGCTTGTAACCTTTTCTTCACCATTGATGCATTTGGGAGTGTGGCTCCACAGGAATTCAATCTTTGGGTTGGAATAGGCTTCATCACGCAGAAAATCATTGCAGCGTAAACCGCCTTCGGGCTTTCTGACAGCAACCTTGACAGAGTTGGCATAGCGGGTAAGGAAAATCGCTTCCTCAACCGCAGTATTGCCACCGCCGATGACAAAAACATTCATACCTTCAAAGAAAGCTGCATCACAGGTCGCACAATAGGAAACACCGCGGCAGGTAAATTCCTTTTCGCCGGGGATATCCAAAGAGCGCGGTGTTGCGCCTGTGCAGATGATAACACATTTAGCATAATACTCTTTGCCGCGCTTGGTATAAAGCTTTTTGATATCGCCTTCAAGCTCTGCCTTCACTACAGCATCAGTTTTGAAATTGGTGCCAAGATTCATTGCATGGGTATAAAACTTTTCTGCCAGTTCAACACCGCCGATAGGATTTTCGAAACCGGGGTAATTGGCAACTTCATAAGTGCGGGCAACCTGACCACCGGGCATAGATGATTCAAGACAAAGCGTTTTATACTTTGCCCTTGCTGTATAAATGGCTGCGGAAAGTCCGGCAGGACCGCCGCCTACTATTATAATATCATATAAATCTTCCATTAAATCTCTACCTCCCGGTACATTATTAAATTACATTATATATTTTTCTAACTCAAAAGTAAATAATAAGTTTCAGGATTCCCTATAAAAATGCTATGATTTTTAATACAAACTGATTCTAAAGCATTTACTCTTGCTTGATCATATAATTAAATTGATTATTGACATTTGAATTATAAATTGTATAATTTATATATCATTTGTTGTATAAATATACTACTTATAGTTTATATAATGCGTCGCAATGGACTATTTAAATAATTATATTCACTAAAAACAGTATACAGGGAGATTTATAGTTATGTATATTTTAAAATCACGCGATATTCTCGATTCATTCCAAAGATTACATAGAGCAATCAAAAGACGTTCCGCTTTGATAAATCCTGAGAGCTACGGTCGTTCCCAAGGCAGAGTCTTGCGCCTGATTGCTGCCAATGATGGGATTAATGCAAGTGATTTGGCAAATCTGTTAGAAATCAAACCACCATCTTTGACTGTCAAACTTAAAAAATTGGAGGCTGATGGGAATATAATCCGTCGCAAGGACGAAATTGACAATCGTTTTACATATATTCATATCACGCAAAAGGGTTATGCAGCGATTAATCGCCGTGATGAGGATAAAAAAACTGTAAAACAGGATTTCAGCGATTGTCTCTCGGCGGAAGAAAAGATTCTGTTCTGTGAAATGTGCGACCGCCTGAGCGCAAATCTCAATCGTATCCTTGATGAAGAAAAGCAAGCTCAAGTTGAAGAACGTATTGCAAAAAACAGATTAGTCATGGAAAGTAACGAATACTATTGATTTAAACAAAAAGATTTAAAAGGTTCCTGTCGTCAGGCAGGAACCTTTTAATTATCAACAACCATAATTTACATGATGCTAAATTAATCATATAACAAACAAACTTCTCATTGAAAGATATATGAGCCGGCTTTGTCCTTTAGTATCTCCTGCGGGGTGCAGCCAAGCTCGCGGGCCATGATCTCGATTATCCTCTGCATACAGAAGCTGCCCTGGCAGCGACCGCTGGCGGCACCTGTGCGGCGTTTGACCGCTTCGAAAACAGTTGCCTGCGGGAAGCGGTGAATGGCATCGACGATCTCGCCCTCGGTGATATCCCTGCAGCGGCAGACAACGCGGCTATAGGCTTCTGCATTGGATTTGGTATAGTCGCGGCGCTCGGCAAAAGACATTTCATTCAGTCTTTTTTGCGGGGCGCGGTGTGGATCAAAGGCTTTGTTCT
>JAFSIU010000123.1 GCA_017439615.1 Bacillota bacterium | reverse complement strand
GGGTTCGCAATCCCCCCTGGCCCCCTGCAAAAACAAATACAAATTTGACTCTTTTATAAAAATTTTTACAGAAGCAAAACCAATATTCTAAACAAATAAACCCGGCATCAAATATCTGATACAGGGTTTAGTGTATAAGAATAACTGTTTTACGAGCACCGACCATATGTGGAAGGTTTTTTATTACAAAATATGCTTTTTAAAAACACAAAGCGCTGTTATTTGTTTGTGATCACCTGCATAGTCCTGCCATTGCTGAAGAAGCTGATCTCACCATGCAAGTCAGTACGATAGGTTTTGATACGATTATCAGCGAGATATTCCCTGACCTCGCGATGCGGATGACCATAGGAATTGTTTGCGCCGCAGCTTATCACTGCATAATCAGGCTGCAGGGTTTCATACATCAGATCATCAAAATTATAATAGCTGCCATGATGCGGAACCTTCAATACATCAACACGCAGGCCGCTGTCAATTATGAAATCTATGCCCTCGTCCTCAGTATCACCCGTGAACATAAAGGAATGCTCACCATAGGTCAGAAGGCAAATTATCGAAGCTTCGTTTTCATTACTGCCGTAAAAATCGGCAGTCGGGAAAAGAATATCTATTTCAATGCCCTCCGATATGGTTACTTTCTCACCGGAAGTACCATAAAGCATCACCGTGTCATTCTTTTGGGCAGCTTTTTCAAGGCGTTCATTATCCACATCACGAGCCCCTGTTACCATACAATAGCCGACAGGGAAATAGTCCAGTACACTGACAAGACCGTCTGTGTGGTCGAAGTCGGGATGCGTATTTATCATCAAATCAATCTTATCTATGCCGCGGCTTTTGAGATAGGGTATCAGAATATATTCACCGACACTTCCCGAAGATCCCTCACCGCCGCCGTCTATCAGCACTGTTTTGCCATCGGGTGCGATGATAAGAGTGCAATCACCCTGACCTACATCAATGAAGCTGACCTCCAGCACTTCACCTGCAAGGCTTGATGCAGAATGGTTATTAAGAGCTGCCGTGAAAGGAAAGCCGATGAGCATAATCAGACATAAAACAACTGCAGCTATCCGGCCAAGATATTTGCGGCAAAGCGGCAGCAAAAACAACAGGACATAAAACAGCAGCACCCATATCAGCTTTGGAGAACCGATAATGAAAAAGCTGCCCCAGATTTCCGTCAGTTTTTCTGTGGCAAAGGTCAGAAGCTTCAGCAATGCGCCTGCACCATAGGCAAAGATATAAGCACCTGCGGGGAAAAAGCCAACCAAAAGCAAGGCGCATATGCCCCAGACAACACAAACGCCGACCAAGAGCACCGCCACAGGAGAAAGCACAAAGCCAAGCGGAGATATCATATAAAAATAATAGGCTGTGAGCGGAACAGCCGCCATACCCGAAGAAATAGCAAGCGAAATCACACCTGCAAAACGG
Source organism: Bacillota bacterium (assembly GCA_017439615.1). Taxonomy (GTDB): domain Bacteria; phylum Bacillota; class Dehalobacteriia; order UBA4068; family UBA4068; genus RGIG3181. Next base: position 5,095 of record JAFSIU010000123.1, on the reverse strand, counting down.
CCCGTACGGGAGAAAAGCTCCTGCAAGCTGTCACCGAGATAGATAATAAAGAAAACGGTAATAAAAGAAAGCTGAAAGCCCGCATCAAAAAGCCACAAGGGACGATAAAGCAGGCAAAGAAGAGCCGCTGTCGCCCAGGCTGTCAGACTGTCCTTTTTCTCATCAAAAAGTATTGCGGCAAGAGCTATAAGTGCCATAATAACAGCTCTGCTTACCGAGGGCGTAAAATTCATCACAAAGCCATAAGCAATCAGCAATATCGCATTGCAAATGAAATAGAGCAGCTTATGTCTGCGCAGGAAAAAGAACAGCAAAGCCGAAAAGGAAAGTACATAGCCGACATGCATACCCGAAACGGCAAAGGCATGCAGAATGCCCGATTGTATGAGATTTTCTTTGTCGCCAAAGCTCAGATCACTTTTATCACCAAGGAAAATGCCTCTGACAAGACCTGCAGCCTCATCATCAAGACGGTTTATCTGCATATTCAGTTTGCCGCGCAGCGAATCCAGAATGTCATAAAACTTATTGTCATTCTCTGCTATGATACTGATACTGCCGCCATAGCTTGCCGAAACCGAAGCGGTGATGCTGTTGCGTTTGAGATATTCATCATAATCGAAGCTGCCTCGGTTGGCTTTCTTTTCCGCTGCCATGACCTCGCCATGTACCAGAACCTCATCACCGAGAGAGGGCAACTGACCGACAGGGCAAAAGATCTTGACTTCACCGAAATCATATTTAAGACCATCAATATCATATGGACGTAGATAAAAAACTCCGTTTTCATCATTTTGGGCAGAAAGCTCCTTGTGGCTGACATAGCCTGCGATGCCGATACGCTCACCGCTTTCAATCGGGAAAGCCTGATAAGCCGTACTGTGCAAGGAAGCCGTCAGTATACCCGCCGACATTGCCATAAAAACAATCAGCCAATAAAGCTTTTCTCCAAAAGCGGGAATCAGCAGAAATAAAGACACTACGAAAATAATGATGGCTGCCTTCAGGCTTATGCTGAATAAGAAGCCTGCCGCAATGCCTGCTGCGAACAACAAAACAAGCCAGAACAGAATTCTGGAATAAAACAATGCTTTGATCTTGTCAGTCAATCTGCCGAGCAATCTGCTGCTCCTTTCGAAAAGGTATTTTTAATATAAAGCTATTTCCTCGCATCATAGGGCTCACGAATATCCGTCAGGCCAAGAATATAGTCTGTGCTTGTGTTATAAAGCTTCGCTAATTCAATAACCGCCCAGGTCGGTATTTCGTGAATACCCTTTTCATAACGGCGATAAACTTCTCTTTTGCATTTCAGAAATTCAGCAACTTCCGCTTGCGTTTTATCAGAATCAATACGCAGATCTTCTAAGCGTTGAAAAAACAAAACAGCCAACCTCCTTCTGAATGCCGATTTTTGTTACATAAAACTAAAAGCCTCCTTGCCGATTTGCCAGCACAAAAATGCTGAAAACCGGCAAAGAGGCCATTTCTTCATAAACTAGTCTTCGATAACTTCGCCCTTGGCATTGAAAAGGGGCAGTTTTTCCAAACAGACAACATCAGGACGCTCTGCCGCGGCACCCTCTGCCAAAACACAAGCGATGCCGACAACCTCGCCGCCTGCCATCTGGACCAGCTCGGAAAGAGCTCTGGCACTGTCGCCTGTGGAAACGACATCATCAACGATAAGTACCTTTTTGCCCTTCATATAATCAAGCTCGGGCTGATCGAGAATAAGAGTCTGCTCACGGGCTGTGGTAATGGAGCGAACAGTAACGGTAACAGGATCGGTGATATAAATCTTGGAGGCCTTGCGGGCAACGATATAGCGGGTGTGGCCTTCCTGACGGGACATTTCATGGATAAGCGGAATGCTCTTGGCCTCTGCAGTGAGCATAACATCATGCTCGGGAGCTTTTTTCAGCAATTCTCTTGCGGCGGCTTCAGACATTTCGGAATCACCCAAAATAATGAAAGCAGCGATATAAAGATCTTCATTGACTGCACAAAGCGGCAGATCGCGATTAAGTCCTGCTATATTCATTGTATAATGCATAACACTTTCCTCCTGCAAATCAAGCAAATTTCATTTTAATTATAAGCTTTTGCAGTATAAAATGCAAGAGACTATTCTTTCATTATGCAAAGGTCTTGCTCAAATCTCTGCTTATGCTTTTTGCCAGTTCCATGATATATTCACTGTCGGGCAATATATCAGCATTGCAGAAGGAGGAAGAGTTTTCATCATTGCAGAAGGGATTATTGACATTGCGGTATTTGGCAGAAAAGCATCTGCCCGGTCCGCCTTCGAAATATTGCTGCTGCGCATTATATGCCAGCAAGACCTGCCCCATCAGCTCCAGAACATTGCCCAGCACATTCTGCACATTGAAGGGCAGAGTTTCCGCCAGATATTCGGCATAAAGCACGGAAAAAAGCACGACCGCCGAAGGATTGACATCCTGAAAATCCATAAACCTGCACCACCTCTCTTATCAAACTATGTAACAAGAGTTTGAGATATGCAGACAAGAATCATCCGTAAAACAATGCCGCCAGACTGTTGAAAACGAAACAGCACAGTATACCGCAAAGAGCAGGCAAAGCAATTGCTGCAAGCGTCCATTTCAGGCTGCCGCTTTCTTTATATACTGTCAGAATGGTTGTTGAACACGGCCAATGCATAAGCGAGAAAAGCATGGTGCAGACTGCCGTAACCCAAGTCCAGCCGTTTTCAAGCAAAAGCTGTCTGACTGCAGACAAATCGCTATATTCTGTCAGACTGCCCTGCGAAAGATAAATCATAATGATAAGCGGCAGCACGATCTCATTGGCAGGCAAAGCAAGAATAAAGGCCAGCAGAATCACTCCGTCAAGCCCCAAAAAACGAGCAAACGGATCAAGAAAGCCTGCACATAATGACAACAAACTGCTGCCTGCGATGTTCACATTGGCAAGCAGCCAAATCACAGCACCTGCGGGAGCGGCAACAGCCACAGCACGCCGCAAAACAAAAAAGGCTTTATCACACAAGGAACGCAATATCACGCGGCAAAACTGCGGCCTGCGATAAGGCGGCAGCTCCAGCACAAAGGAGGAAGGCAGGCCTTTGAGCAGGGTTTTGGAAAGGATTTTGGTCAAAACAAAGGTCATAAAGACCGACAAAAGAATAAACAAACACAAAAGCAATGCAATGAAAAATGAATTTCCAAACCCACTCGCTCCAACTGCAAAAAACATAGTGAGCAGCGCAATCAGCAAAGGAAAGCGGCCATTGCAAGGAATGAGGCTGTTGGTGAGCATGGCAAGAAGTCTTTCACGAGGTGAATCTATTATTCTGCAGCCTGTCACCCCCACCGCATTGCAGCCAAACCCCATACACATGAAAAGAGAAATTTGCGGCGTCTTTTAATACATAATCAAGCATCAATGCAGCCAATGAATCGATAATAAATCCTCAGCTTCTGGAATTTGCTGCGCTTGCCGTCAATATCCTTGGCATAATATCCCTGCTCCACTTCGATGCGGTCAATAAAACGATGCAGCAGCTCCTTATCCAGGGACTTGATCTCCGTCATCTCATCAAAAAGCTCAATGAAACGTTCATAGCTTTGAGCTTTTTCTGTTTCAGGGATCAGCAAGGCTTGCTGTTCTGCGACAGAACACTTCAAATCAGCAAGCTCCTGTTCATAGCTGCTGCGCATTGTATCATAAAGATCTTTGGACAAGCCTCCATACAAAAAATCCTCATAAAGACGCTTGCTCAAGGCTCCTATCTCCTTGATGCGGGCTTCCCATTTGGTGATCGCTTTGCTTATGTCATCCTTTGGATATCCTGCAATGGTATCAGCCTGCTGCAAATCATGCAGCAGGCTTTTTTTGTCCTCATCGCTCAGACACAGCAATCTGTGCAATTCACTGAGCACCACGGCATAAAGACTATCATAATCTATGAAATGATTGGAGCAGCTTGATGCTCCCTTCGATTTGTAGCTGCCGCAGCAGAGATTATATGTCGCGCCTTTTTTGCGTGAAGGCGAGGGAGTCATATTCCTGCCGCAATCGGCACATTTGGCAATGCCAGAAAAGATATTCTCAAAGCCCTTCGTGGGCAGGCTGCGGCGGGCAACACTGCGGGCACGCACCTGACAGAACAGCTCTTCGGAAATAAGCGGCTCATGAGTATTCGCAACCCTCACCCACTCTTCACGCGGAATACTCTGCACCTGCTTGCTCTTGAAGGATATTTTGCTGCTTTTGCCCTGCTCGGTAATGCCGAGATAAACTCTGTTGGCAAGCATTTTACATATACCCGATGCCGTCCAGCGAGGAGCATCAGGCGAATTTTGCACATCAAAAAAAGGATTGCCGCTCTCACGATATTTCAGTGGAGTGGCAACACCCTTTTCATTTAATATATCTGCTATTCGCTTGGGAGATTGTCCTTCTGCTGCCAAAGCGAAAATCTCCTGCACAATATGCGCAGCATTGTGGTCGATGACAAGACGGTTCCTGTTCCCGTGCTCGATATCTTTTTTGTAGCCATAGGGAGCATAGCTGCCGATATATTCACCTTTTTCCCTTTTGCTGCGGAAGGAGCTGCGTATCTTGTTGCTGGTATCACGGGCATAAAGCTCGTGCACGGTTATCAGCATCGCAGCACTCATCGCCGCGCCGCCATTGAGATGCAAAGAATCATAGCCATCGTTCACAGAGATATAGCGCACGCCGCGGCTGGGGAAATATTCATCCATCAGATCCGAGGTGCGGGCACTGTTTCTGCCCAGACGCGAAAAATCCTTGGTCAGTACGCAATTCACTTTGCCTGCTTCGATATCCGATATCATTCTTTGGAAGGCGGGGCGGTCATAGTTGGTACCCGAAAATCCATCATCGACATATTCATCATAAATCAAAATGCCATGTTCGGCGGCATAGGCCTGCAATATGCTGCGCTGAGAGGTAATATGTAAAGGGTGGTTTCTCCACCCGAATACATATGACTGCGGCTCATTTGTGGTGAATTGAAAAGCAGTTATAGGAAAGGAGTAGAAAAAGCCTTATAACCGCTACAAATTCAACACAGAAAGGAGCT
>JAFSIU010000122.1 GCA_017439615.1 Bacillota bacterium | reverse complement strand
TGATGCCACATCTTATGTTGCATCTTTTTGCTTTAAGAGTGAAAAAACATATGTCGGACAGCCAAAGCAGCGGTAACTACTAACCCGCTGCTTTGTAACTTCTTATGGTGGTGTTATGAGGAAGGAATTTTTATTTCAAAAGGGGATTTTGATGTCAGGTCATGATATTATCCGATTTCTACCATACTTCACATCGGCCTGCTGCTGTTATTGATAATGCATTGCATTTGCTTCCCGGCGGATAACAGCAACACCCCTAAGGCACCCGGGATTTTGGCGACACAAGCAAACAACTTCTGCCGCCTGATTTTGAAAAAGCATTTGTTAAAATTTTACAAGTTAGCCACTTCTAACTGATTTATATGTTAGCATAGACTAACTCATTTGTCAACAGTTTTTTTAAAAAAGTTTTTGTATGCAAAAGTCAAGTTATATGATATTATAATTAATATAAAGAAATAAAAAGAGGTGCTGTTGTTGAAAATTCAGGAATCAGCTGAAAATTATTTGGAAACTATTTTGATTCTAAGAAAACGAAATGGTATGGTCCGTGCTATTGATATTGCCAATGAGCTTGAATTTTCCAAACCAAGCGTCAGTGTTGCAATGAAAAATCTGCGCGAAAACGGATTTATTGAAAATGATGCCGACGGCAATATCCACCTTCTCCCTAAAGGCGAAGAAATCGCAGAAAAAATGTATGAAAGACATACCATAATCTCCAAATGGCTGATAAGAATGGGAGTACCTGAGGACAAAGCTCTGGCCGATGCCTGCAGAATGGAGCATGTCATCAGCGAAGAAAGCTTTGAAGCCATCAAGCGCTGCGCGGAGCATAATCACATCTGCCCTTCAGTAATGAGTTGTCAAAAATAATATCGCAGTTCAAGCAGGTTATATATTATTCGTTTTGTTAAAAAACAGCCTCCCCTTTTGCACAAGGAGGCTGTTTTTAACAATGTCAGTCAACAGCAACCATAACAGATGATGCTTTGATGACAGCATAGGCAGGAGAACCGACGGTCAAGCCTAATTCGCGAATGGAAGACATTGAGATCATTGCAGTCACGATATTACCGCTGCCGATATTCAGCTTGACAATACCATTGACTGCACCTTCAATGATTTCTACCACACTGCCTTTGATTTGATTTTTTGCACTGATTTTCATATTTACCTCCAAAAAATTTATTTGCAAACATAATTTGCCAAAAAGCAGTTCGAATTATGCAAACAGGAATATATTTTTTGGCAATTAAAGATATATTCAAAAGTATCTGAAAATATGCTATTATAAAAGCAGAAAAATGAAAGAGGTTTGCTATGAGCAAAAAAACAGAAATACAAATCATTGCCCACATCAAAAGCGATTTTCCTGACAAATTCGGCATACCGCGGCAAAGCGGCTTGGTGAATGAACTGAGATCCTATATCATTTTCGAACCGGAATTCCGCAATCCCGATTGTCTGCGCGAGCTTGAAGGCTATTCACACATCTGGCTGCTCTGGCAATTCTCAGCCAATCTGGAGGCAGGCTGGTCCCCCACAGTGCGTCCGCCCAAGCTTGGCGGGAATAAAAGAGTCGGTGTTTTTGCCAGCCGCTCGCCTTTTCGTCCCAACCCCATTGGCCTTTCTGCTGTCAAGCTGGAAAGCATTGAGTTTGATACTCCCCAAGGCCCTGTTTTGTGCATTTCGGGCGCTGACATCATGGATGGAACCCCTGTCTTTGACATCAAGCCTTATGTTCCTTATGCTGATTGCCATCCGGAAGCAAGAGGTGGCTATGCCGTTGAAAGTGTTTCGCTGCAGGTCAATATTCCGGAAGAGAAGCTCATCAAGCTGCCGCAGGAGCTGCACCAAGGGCTGAATTCTTTGTTGGCGCAGGATCCAAGACCGGGATATCAGCACAGCGCAGACAGGATATATGGCTTGGGATTTGCCGGTTTTGATATCCGTTTTTCTGTTGAAAATGATACTTTGACTGTCAAAGAAATCATCAAGAAATAATTCTTAGCTTTTCAGGGAGGTATAAAAATGATCACATTCTTAGGCGGACTTTTGCTTCTGATTATCGGTGGTATGCTTTATGGCAGGATTTGCGAAAAGGTTTTCCGTCCCGATGATCGTCCAACTCCTGCTCTTGATATGCGGGACGGAGTTGACTTTGTCCCAATGAAAAAATGGAAAAACAGCATGATACAATTGCTGAATATTGCAGGCACAGGGCCGATTCTCGGGCCGATTCAGGGCATTCTGTTCGGACCAATCGCTTTCATCACCATTCCTGTTGGCTGCATACTTGCAGGCGCTTTTCATGATTATATGTGCGGAATGATATCGGTTCGCAATCAGGGCGCACAAATGCCCACTTTAGTACGCCGTTTCCTTGGCAAAAACACATATAGCTTCTACAATGTTTTCGTTTCATTGATGATGCTGCTCGTTGGTGCAGTTTTCATCTATACCCCTGGCGATTTATTCGTAACGCAGATCCTCCATGCAGATAACAGCTTCACCAGTCCTGTGGTGTGGATAGTATACGGTGCAATTTTTGTTTATTATATCATTGCAACCCTCTTCCCCATCGACAAAATCATCGGCAAGATATATCCTGTTTTCGGGGCTGTACTTTTATTCTCCGCCATCGGCGTTCTGATAGGTGTTCTTGCCAAAGGATATCCGCTGAATGAAATCTGGACAACAGGCCTTGTCAGCGTGCATCCAAAAGGTTTGAATTTCATACCAATTTTCTTTGTAACGGTTGCCTGCGGCATTGTTTCAGGCTTCCATGCGACACAGGCAACACTTGTTTCACGCACAATGACTCATGAAAAAGAAGGTCGTATGACTTTCTATAATATGATGATAGCAGAAGGCATCATCGCCATGATTTGGGCTGCAGCAGCAATGGGGGTGCTCAATCTCGGCCTTGCAACTGCAGAAACCACAGCCACCGCTGTGGTCGGTATCATTGCAAATGACCTGCTGGGAACCGTGGGAGGTATCATCGCTGTTATCGGTGTTATTGTACTGCCCATCACCTCAGGCGATACTGCACTGCGTTCGCTGCGTTTGATGATCAGTGATGCTCTGCACATTGATCAGACCAACAAGAGAAACCGTTTGGCAGTTGCTGTCTGCATCTTTGCCGTTGTGGCAGTGCTGCTCATATTCTCCAAGCTGAATGCTGATGGCTTCAATGTCTTGTGGCGCTATTTTGCCTGGGCAAATCAAACCACAGCGGTTTTTGCCTTTGCAGTTATCACTGTTTATATGCTCAAGAATAAACAGCCTTCATTGATGGCCCTGCTGCCCGGAATGTTTTATATGTTCATCATTTCAAGCTTTATCCTCAATGCCAAAATCGGCTTCAACCTTCCATGGCCTGCAAGTTATATCATCGGCGGCATTTTGACCGTAATTTACGCAGCTGCTATACTTTATCGCAGCCGCAAAACAGATCTTCTGCAATAAAACACCATCTTTTGATAAAAAGCACCTGCATTGCAGGTGCTTTTTTGTTAACTCTTAATTTATATCATCATGATTACTGAATATTTTGTTCATCAGTTTCTTCCGGTTGAGGAATGCTGCTGTTCATTTTGGCTTTACGGCTTATTCTTCTTTTACCCATACCCTTACGAATAAGGATAACAGCAAGCACAATGATGCATATCCAGATAATGAGACCGGGCAGGGAATAAATCAGGTCGATCACAAAATCCTGAAAACCATCAACAAAGTTTTCCAGACTGCCGCCGATGGCAAGAGAGATTCTTTCCCCAAAGCTGCGCTGAACGGGGGTATGGGGAGTATATTTTGCGACTTCACGGATAGTGATATTCACAATGGAATAATCGACCTGCGACTGCCAGTTTCTGAGACGGCTTTCAATGGATTCGATCTCATAGCGGACATCTGAGAGCTTGCTTTCCAGAACGATTATATCATTGATATCCTTTGCCTGCGCTAAAAGCTCCAGCAAGCGCTGCTCCTGAGTTTCCAAAGAGGATTTGCGGGCTTCATTGTCATAGAATTTTGCAGTGATATTATCCGCATTCTGACTCTTGTTGGTGATGTTTCCAAGTGAGCCGACGCTGTTCAGAAATTCTTCAAAACGCAAAGCGGGAATACGCAAGGTGTAGTAAGCATAGCGATTGACAAGATAAAGATTGCCATCCTTGTCATAGGAAGACGAGCCGGTGATATTGGATGAAGCAATGAAACCGCCGAAATCCACCAGCAGCTTTTCCACAGCCTGCAAGGAGGCATCAAATTCCGTGCTTTCTATGTTCATATTGGCGGAATAAATGATTTTTTCCGTCATATCAACATACGTGTCAATACTTCCGCCTGAAACATAATCTGCTGACGGAGCGTTGGAAGGCTCCATAGGAGATACAAGCTTGTCATAAGCAACATCTTCGCTCACTTCCATATCAGTAAAGCCTGCAGAACCGCTGAAGCTTTCACTGACAGACGGAGATTTCGGTGAATACTTAATATCCGACATTTCATTTGTTGCGGTCTCGGCACCGCAGCCGACAAGTCCGAAAAGCAGCACCGCAGAAAGCAGCAAGATCAAACAAAGGGAAGAAAGCTTTATCCTTTTCATAATTAACACCTCCTGTTTATATCCTTTAGACATAACAGAAGGTGTTTTTGTTCCCAATATCTGCAAATTGTATCAAATTAAAACCTGCTGCGCAGCTCAACCACCTGACCGATGATGCTGACAGGCAGAGATGCGATATCCTCATTGGTATAGAAAATAGGCGTATAGCGCTGAT
>JAFSIU010000121.1 GCA_017439615.1 Bacillota bacterium | reverse complement strand
TGAAGGGTCTCATCGCTTTCGGTACCCAGATGCCCCCCATGGCTGATATGGAAAAATATCTCGAACAGCGTCAGAATTACTACAATGCATTGCATGCATGGGCAGGTATGCCTGCATTCCGTCGTTGGGGTACCCTGTTGAACACCACCACCAATGGCTGGAAGGGCTTGGGCGCAACCAAGAACCATCAGTGGGGCGAATCTCCCTATCAGGTCGTAGCAGGTCTGAAATATTATCAGGAAGATTATATCGTTCGTCATCGTTCCTGTGTCGGCTGCATCACCCGCTGCATGAAGTTCGGTATTGTCAAGACCGGTAAATATAAGGGCACAATCTATGAAGGTCCCGACTATGAAGCAGGTATCATGAACGGTCATATGTTCCTGATGCAAACAGGTGAAGAAGTTGCTTACCTCGGTGAATATATCGAATCCACCGGTCAGGACTGCATCACCGCAGGTGCTGTTTATTCATTCGTTATCGAGGCAGTTGAAAAGGGTTATATCACTGCTGACGATCTCGGTGTTAAGGGTCTTACCTGGGGCGCAGCTGATCCTATCCATGAGCTTGTTGAACACTGCATCTATGACCATGAAAGACCTATCTATGATGCAATGCGCAAAGGCTGCATCCCGCTTTGCCGCTGGTTGGAAGCAAACAAAAAGGTTACCTTCCAGGAAGTTTTCGATATCACCGCACAGTGCAAAAACAATGGTTTCGCTGCTTGGTGGCCCGGCAAAAACTCCAGCCAGGCTCTCAACTATTCATTGTCCACCCGTGGCGCTTGTCATATGATCGGTATGCCTTGGGGCGCATCCGGTGGTACTACCGTTATTCGTGACGTCGGTACTTTCTGTACCTTCGGTTCTCAGGGCGGCGTTTCCGGTTATGCATATTATGAATGCCTGAATGCTGCTATGGGCAGAAACCTCACCAAGGAACAGTGGGACCAGCACGGCTTCCGTACCATCTTGCTTGAAAAAGCTTTCAATGCAATCGAAGGCTTCCGTCGCCGCGATGACAATGCTCCCGCTCGTATCCATGCTGTAATGCCTGAAAAATTCGATGATGGCACTCCCACCGTTTTCGCAGGCGCATGCACCACTCCCGAAGTTCTGGATGAACTGAAGCTGAACTGGTATAAGGCCGCCGGTGTTGATCCCGAAACCAGCTGCCCCACCAAGGGTGTTCTTCAGGAAAACAATCTGGATTATGTCATTCCTTATCTTGAAAAGGCTCTTGCTCTTACCAATGAGAAGATGAAATAATTCAGAAAATTCAAAAGAATTTTTTGAAAACCCGTCTGTCTATAACGCAACACACAAAAGCCCCTCTGCAATTTGCAGAGGGGCTTTGTTAATACAGGTTTTTAAGGTTTAAAAGGGTGTTTGTGATAAAAACAGTGCGAACTAAACAGGTGAGGCAAAAGAGCTGCAAACTGCAGCTGTCAGACTCCAAATCTGTTTATGCAGAGCAGGAAGAGCATGACTATGCCTCTTTTTCTGTTGGTTCATCAGCTTCTGCACAGGAGGCGTCTTTGGCAGATTCTTCGGCAGTGTCTTCTGCCTCTGTTTCTTCAATGCCCTGTGCTTTTCGGATATCTGCGGCGGTGATGCTCATCAGATCTTCTTTGGTGATACTTTCCATAGCAGCCAGTCGATTGTTCTGCTCGACCAGTACATTTTCAAAGCAATTGCGGACACCGCGGGCATTACCGAAATTGTCGTCTGCTTCGCTTTCTGTTCTGATATATTCCTTGACGGCGGCTTTTGCTTCATCATCAAGAGTATAGCAGCCTTTTTTGCATTGCATTTCAAAAATCTGCAGCATTTCGTCAAGTGTATAATCATCAAAATGCAGATAGCGGTTGAAGCGTGATTCCAGACCGGGATTCGAATTGATGAAATCCTCCATCAGCTCAATATATCCTGCAACGATAACGACCAGGTCATCACGATTATCCTCCATTGCCTTCAGAATGGTCTCAATTGCTTCATCGCCGAAATCATTGCCGCCTTTATCGGTCAGGGCATAGGCTTCGTCAATGAAAAGCACGCCGCCCTTGGCTTTTTCGATCACCTCGGCGGTTTTGATGGCGGTTTGTCCGACATAGCCTGCCACCAGCTGCGAGCGGTCGACCTCCACCAGCTGACCCTTGGAGAGTATGCCCAGAGATTTGTATATTCTGCCCATCAGTCTTGCTATCATGGTTTTGCCTGTACCGGGATTGCCGGAGAAAACCATGTGCAGCGACATATCAACATTCGGCAGCCCATGTGCCTCACGCAGCTTGTAGACTGTTGCCATATTGATGAGATTGGAGACTTCCTGCTTGATATTCTCCAATCCGATATATGTAGCAAGCTCTGCTTTGAGATCCTCGATATTTTCGGGCGTTTCTTCTTCTGCAGGCTCTTCAGTTTTTTGATCAATAGCTTTTTTGTCAGCAGGCTTCGGAGGATTGGTGGGAGGAGTGTTTTTCTTTTCTTTTTCAGCAGTTTTGTTTTCCGCAGGCTGCGAGGGCTTGGGGAAGCCCCAGAAATCACTCTTCATACGCGAAAGATTGTTTTCGCTCATTGTGCGGATGACCTCCAGCTGCTGCAGGATTATTTCATCTCTTTTGTCCATAATAACGCCTCCGTTTAATAAAAATCTCTGTTTGTCGGGAAATGTCACTCAGCTTTTCTGCAAATCTCATTGAGTGCATAAATAATGCCGATAGAATTAATTTCTGTGAAATGCTCATGCTCTACCAGCAGCGAGCGTATGCCCTGCTTGTGTGCATAGCCTATCAGATAGCCCTGCGAGGAGCCATATTGCTTATCCCAATGATAAAGCTTTGTGTGCTTGTTGAATATCTTGGCCAAAGAGCTGTCGCCATAGGTCGCATTGAGCCAGCCGTGAAAATCGATCAGGATATCAGGCTCGACCTCCTGCATAAAATCGCGCAGGGCAATGCTTTCTGCCGCACGGAAAAGGCCTTTTTTGAAATCTCTGTTCATATCAATGCCTTCGGATTGCTCTCTGCCATATTTGGCATTTTTCGGTGCATAAACTCCGTCAGGATTCAGCATGGGGCAGAAGATCAATTGTGCTTCTCCCAAAAACTCGGGGTTTTCGGCATAAAAGAGCATGATAGCATAGGCACTTTCGGTCAAAAATGCACCGTCGTTTCTGAAATCTCCTTCATAGCCGTGCATAGCAAAGGTGAGCATGATTTTTTGCTTTGGCTCTTCGCAATTGCTGAAGAAATATGCATCAAGGCTTCTGCCTTGCACAGAGCTGCCATATTGATGCTTTGTGATGATATCGGGATAGTTTTCTGCGATATATGCTTCTGTTTTCGGCAGAAGCTCCAGCATTTCTTCTATGCTGCCGTCGAAATGTCTGAAGCTGTGGGTGAAGCTGCGGATGCAGCGTTCCTCATGGCTCATCTCCAGCATTTCAGGAAAAATGAAGCCGACATCTATCAATTGCTCTACCGTGTCATAATCTATCCCATGCTCCAGCATTTGCTCGCGTATCTCTTCGGTATAGTAGGAATATCCGACATCTTCAGGAATGCCGAGAGAAGCAAAGCGATCAACGACAGGGGGCTCGGCAGCAGGAGGCTCAATATCTTCGGCAGGTTCGGAGACAGATGTTTTTTCCTCGGCAGCCGTTGTTTCAAGGCTTTTTATCTCTTCAATGACAGTGCTGTTTGGCGCCGTTGTCTGTGTTTCGACAATTGTTTGTGTGGGGAGAGTTTGCTCAGGGGCTGATGTTTTGATCTCTGCAACGGTTGTCCTCGGGGTTGTTTCAGCTTCTAGATGAGTATGGGCAATACTCTGTTCGGAAGGAACAGATGTATTGCCCGGATTAATGGTTTCCCGGCTTGTGCATGAGCAAAGCATCATAGCAGCAAACAGCAGGGCGGATATGCTTATGTTAAGGAATTTGTGCATAGAGCTGGCCTTTCATTATGTGATTCGGATAAAAGACTGTTTATGTCGCCTGTCTGAAATCTCAGCAGATCAGTTTTTGACAGCGATGATACCGCGATCATTGCCGCCGAGATCCTTGATCAGCTTAAAGATAGTCAAACCGCATTTTTGCAGCATTTTGACAATTTCCTCTTGCTGAGTGCTGCCATGCTCAAGCACAAGATAACCGCCTTTTCTTAATATAAAGGGGGCCTCGTGTACTAATCTTTTATAATACATCAGACCGTCACTTCCGCCATAAAGAGCTTTTTGCGGCTCAAATTCCAGCTCTTTCTGCATTTCTGCCATGTCTGCATCAGAAAGATAGGGTGGATTGGAAATAACCATATCATATATCTTGTTGCGGTCACAATGCGGTGCAACCATATCTCCGCGGAAAAACTCAATGTTTTCGAGTCCCTTGGCATTTTCTTTGGCTACATTCAGCGTGTTGGTAAAACATCACTTGCGCAAACCCTTGTTTGTGGCAGTGCCTCTGCAATAGAAATAGCTATACAGCCTGTGCCCGTGCCGATATCACAGACATCGGCCTTGGGCATATCCTTCAAAATCTGCAATGCTGCTTCTACTATGGGTTCTGTATCGCAGCGGGGGATGAGCGTATCCTTTGTTACCTTGAATTTTCTGCCCATGAAATGAGCTTCACCAAGGATATATTGTATGGGGAAATGATCTTTGCGCTGTTTGGCAATTTCGATTGCCTTTTCGGTTCGTTCTTCGCTTGCCTCGGGGATGAGAAAAACGCGGTTCAGTGAGCAGTCATAAAGATGTGCCAGAATGATACGGGCGTCATTGCGGGCAGTATCAGCACCCAAGGGTGCCATGATCTCGGCTAATTTGTTCAGAAGTTCAGCTGTTTTCATGTCAATTACTCCGTTTCCTGCATACGGCGGGTCTGGTCATCGGTGATGAGTGCGTCGATGATTTCATCCAGATCGCCCTGCATAATCCATTCAAGTCTGTGAAGGGTGAGTCCGACGCGGTGATCGGTAACTCTGCCCTGAGGATAGTTGTAGGTTCTTATGCGTTCGCTGCGGTCACCGCTGCCTACCTGAGATTTTCTTGCAGAGGCTTCTGCTGCCATTGCCTCCTCGCGTATTTTTTCTGCAACTCTGGCGCGCAGAACACGCATACCCTTTTCCTTGTTCTTGATCTGGCTCTTTTCATCCTGACAGGAAACAACAATGCCTGTGGGAAGGTGAGTGAGACGAACAGCGGACTGTGTGGTGTTGACGCACTGACCGCCGGGGCCGGATGCACAGAAAACATCGATTTTGACATCATTGGCATTGATCTCAACATCGACTTCCTCAGCTTCGGGCAAAACCGCAACGGTTGCTGCAGAGGTGTGGATTCGTCCCTGAGCCTCGGTTGCAGGAACGCGCTGAACACGGTGAACTCCGCTTTCGAATTTCATTCTGCTGTATGCGCCCTTGCCTTCAATGAGGGTGATGATTTCCTTCACGCCGCCGACATCATTGTAGCTGGCTTCGGTGATCTCCATTTTCCAGCCTTGCTTTTCGGCATAACGGCTATACATTTTGAAAAGATCAGCACCGAAAAGCGCTGCCTCATCGCCGCCTGTGCCTGCGCGGATCTCGAGGATAACGTTTTTGTCATCATTTTTATCCTTGGGCAGCAGCAGGATTTTCAGCTCATGCTCCAGCTTTTCCTTGCTTTCCTCGAGCTCATCAAGCTCCATTTTTGCCATTTCAGCCATTTCTGGATCGGATTTGTCGGCTATCATTTCCTTGGCATCGGCAATTCCCTGCACGCAGGCTTTATATTGCAGATATGCTTCGACAATGGGCTCGAGCTCGGCGCGAGCCTTGCAGAGCTTTTGCCATTCGTCCTGCTGTGCGATGATTGCAGGGTCAGAGACCTGCTCTGTCAGTTCATTATATTTGATTTCAAGTGATGCGAGTTTATCCAGCATTTTTAATTTCTCCTTTTATTTAAAATCTTCTTTTGGTCTTCGTTTATGCGGTAAAACTCGCTAACGTTCCTTTTTCTCCTGCTTGGATGATGTCTTTTCTATCTCAGGGGCAAGTCCTTCACCAAAAAGCAGATCCTTGCCGAAACCGAATTCCTCGACCTCCTGCAGGATTTTTTCTCTTTCTTCGGCAACGCTTGCTGCCTGTGCTTCGTTTTTTGGCTGCCAGTCCGGCACGCCGACCAGGGAATGAACTGCGATCTCAATCATTTTCTCGTCGGGCTCTTCGGTGGTCAGTCTCTGCAAGGCAAGTCCCGGTGCAACAAGTGCATGGCAGAGCTTGCTGTTCGGGAAATATATCGGCAGACGGAAAAGCTCGAAGCCGATACCTGCAACCAAGGGCATGCAGGCGATTTTGATCAGCACGCGGTGAAGCGGATCGGTCTGTCCGACAAAGGTGAAAACAACTATCATCAGAATCATTGACATCAGCATAAAGCTGGTGCCGCAGCGGGTGTGTATGCGGGAATAGTTTTTGATTATCTCAGGCTTCAGCTCTGCACCTGCTTCATAAGCATTGATGGTCTTATGCTCTGCGCCGTGATGCGCAAAAAGTCTGCGCATATCAGACATTCTGCGGCAAAGCAGAATATAGCAGACAAAAACACCGATGCGCAGGATACCTTCTGTGAGGCTGCGGCCAAAGGGACCGATATATTGCGTGACCCAGTTAGCAGCATAAACGGGGAAAACCACAAAAATGCCGACAGAAAGACCGATTGCCAAAAGTACTGCAATGATCATTTCCTTGATGCTCATCGGATCCTCAGAGTTTTCTTCTTCGGTGCCGCTTCTCATTGCGGACCAGGTGATATCCGACATTGCCATGACCATTGAGCTGCAGAAGGAAACAAATCCGCGCAGAATGGGCAGCTTCAGAATGGGATATTTTTCTCTGATATTTTTCTTTTTATCCACCTTATAGACGAGCTTGCCATCGGGCTGACGGCAGGTGATGGCCTTGCCCTCGGGGCCCGACATCATCACACCTTCGATGACTGCCTGCCCGCCATAAGTGATCTCCTTGATTTTTGACATTTTTTCTCCTTTTTGACAGCATTTTGCTGCCGTTTTAAATTAATTGCTTGATATTATATTATAAAATATCAGCACAAAATTTTCAACTCTCTTTTAATGAATAGGAAAAGTTAAGAATTTTTGTAAAAATTTCTGCAAAAGGCTGTTTTTGCAAGTGTTTTGTGTTACAATAAAGAATAGCACAAAATCAAACTCATACGGAGGCATAGAATGCAGAAAAAAAAGAATCTCAATATATTGATAGCAGGCATCTTGATAATAATTGCACTTTTTGCAGGCTTTTATATGTCATTTCAGCGTATGGCGATTGAAGCTGATTCTCATCAATCGGAAATCGTCATGGATTGGGCGCAGATCACAGACCGTGCACAAAATGAGAACGTTTCCAATGAAGAGATTCTTGCAGCCTTTGCTCCGCATATCACGGGCATTCTGGTAAAGGAGCCGACTGTCTATGATCTTTCCAATGCCGGCAAAGCGGTGATAATGGGCGGCGATGAGCTGCAGCTGCAGGTGCTTCAGGGCAGTACCTTGGCACCCGATGAGGTTAAAAAGAATTGGCGCTATATTTTGTTCTATGATGAAGCTGATGCTCTGCGCGTTATGGCAGGTATCGTTACCAAGGAAAAAACGGCTCTCGCCGAGCTTCATTATATCGATGATTGCTATATGCTCGCTACCAATCTGACCAAAAATGAGCTGACAGGTGTCGGCATCGGTTTTGATCTGGAGGCCATCGAGCTGGCACAGAAATATGGTCTTGGCATTGCAGCACAGGTCAGAAAATTTGACAATCTTTCTCCTGAGAATATTATGGCATCTGTGAAGGTGCTTGAAGGCTCGCGCATCATTGCTATAGGCTTCAATGACAGCGCTGTTCCCGGTGCAGATCTTGATACTGCAACCTGGGTGATGTGCAAGGAAGCCTGGGCAAATGCTCTCGATTCTCTGAATGCTCCGCTTATGACAGTTGAATTCTTTAATCAAAAGGGCATAGAAAGCCTTGCTCAGCTGATGAGTCCCAATGTTGTGCGTCTGCATTCTGTTTCCGAGGCAGAAATGGCAAAGGCAGAAATTGTTGAAGGCGTGCCGCAGCGTTTTCAGCTTGCCACCTCCGAAAGAAATATCAAAATTGCCTTTGTTCGTATGATTCCCAATACTCTGCTCGATGAATCTGTTGAGCTTGTGAAGGATATCCGTACTGAGATTGAGGCCAAAGGTACAACGGTCGGTGCGGTAAACCTTCCCGACAAGCTGCAGGTTCCCACAGTGATTATGCTGCTGCTCATCGCAGGGGTTTGTGCAGGCGGATATTTGTTGGGACTTAAATTCCGTTTCGGTAAATTTGCTCTTATTCTGGCAGCCCTTGCTTTTTTGGGAGGTGCAGGCCTCATTTTCATCGGCCGCGTAGCTCTTGTGCAGAAGCTCTTTACCCTTTGCAGCGTGCTGATTTTCCCGACTCTTTCCATTCTCATTTTCCAGCCCGAGCGTGGTCTGTCTTTGGGCAAGGCTCTTTTGAGGATACTTTATACCTGCCTTTTCTCGCTCATTGGTGCAGTACTGATGATCGGTCTTTTGGCGGATAATCTTTATATGCTGAAAATTGATGCCTTTATGGGTGTCAAGATCGCGCATCTTATCCCTGTTCTGCTTGTACTCGGTTTCTGGTTCTTCCTGAAGGATCAGAAAAGCTCTCCCTTCAAAAAAATCCGCAATGTGCTGGAATATAAGGTTTCTATCGGCTTTGCTCTTATTGCCTGTGCAGCAATGGCGGTGCTTGCCATTTATCTCTCCCGTACAGGCAATGAATCGGCAGCAGTCAGCGGCGCGGAAAAATGGCTGCGTCTTTTCCTTGATGATGTGCTTTATGTCCGTCCGCGCACCAAGGAATTCCTCATCGGCTATCCCTGCCTGCTCTTTATGTATTATTATGGCTATCGTGACTGGTTCCTGCCCATTATGGCTTTTGCCGTCATCGGTCAGGTCTCGCTGGTCAACACCTATGCCCACATCCACACTCCCATAGTCTATTCACTCCTGCGTTCTCTCAATGGCTTGTGGCTTGGCATCGTGATCGCTTTGCTGCTGCTCGGCGCTTTGAAAATATTTATCTCACTTTATGAAAAAAATAAGCAAAAACTGCAACAATTGTTTGAGTGAAAAAGTCAATAGCATATATCTGAAAAGGGTTTTTTGAACATGAAAAAAGAAAAGAAAAAGATAATATTGCTGATGGGCTATTATGGCTTCGATAATCTCGGCGATGAGGCTGTTTTGCAGGCGATCGTGCAGAAGCTGCAAAAGGCGGCTCCCGAATATGAGATCAGGGCCCTCTCCAACAAGCCTTCTGCAACTCAGGCAGCTTTCGGTATTCGCTGCTATGATCGCTGGAAGCCCGTGCAGCTTCTGAAGGCACTGCTGCAATGTGAGGTTTTTGTTGCCGGCGGCGGCAGTCTTTTGCAGGATGCAACAGGCACCCGCGGTATCAAATATTATCTTTTGCTGATGCGTGCTGCCAGGCTTTTGGGCAAAAAGCTTTTCTATTATGCGCAGGGCATCGGCCCCATCAATGACAAGAAAAATCGCCGCCTCACTGTCAAGGCTTTGGAACGCTGCGATTATATCACCGTTCGTGATAATGATGCCGCCGAATTCATCAAAGAGCTCGGTGTGAAAAAAGAGGTTTTTGTTACCTGCGATCCGGTGCTTTCTCTTCGTAGCCGTGAATATGCGCCGATGCTGCCAATGGGCTTGAAAATGGGTTTTGCCCTGCGTGAATGTAAGGATTTCAGCGCTGAGGCTATGGCGCGCGTTGCCGATCATTTTGCTGAAAAAGGCTGGACAATTGTTTTTCTGCCTTTTTGTGCTCCCAATGATGTGGCAGTCAGCAAGCTGGTTCTTTCACAAATGAAGAGCAAGGGCTATATAGTGGAGGATATCTCTCTTCCTGCTGATATGATGGCGGCAATTTCTGCCTGCAATTTCATTGTCGGTGTGCGTCTGCATTCTCTTATTATGGCAGCGGCACAGGGAGTTCCTTTTGCTGCTCTCAGCTATGATCCAAAAATCGACGGTTTTTGTCATGAGATCGGTCTGGAGCCCGCCGCTTCAGCCTCCGAGCAGGATGCTGAAAAGCTTATCACGGCGATAGAAAAACAGCTTGGCCAAAAAGGCGAGATCAAGGATGCTTTGCTTGCCAAGCAGGAGGAGTGGAAAGCTCTTTCTGCGGCCAATGCAATGCTCCTGAAGGAATGTGCAGATGGCAATGCCTCCGCCTCTTTGCAGCAGTTTGCAGCCGCAAAATGAGCTTTGGTAAAATTTCGTCGAAAAAAGAAAAAGCCTTCTCAGACATTTGCTGAAAAAGGCTTGAAGAAAGCAAGGTTTTTTATGTCAAAGAATCTGGTCAAAGCCACAGGTGCCATATTGGTGGTCAATTTAATAGTCAAGATTTTGGGCTTCGTGCGCGAAAGTGTTATCGCAGCAGGCTTCGGTGCTTCTTATATAGCCGATGCCTATGTCGTTGCCTATACTATCCCTTATTTTCTGCAGGCGATTCTGGGCGCTGCCATCGTTGCGGCAGTTGTTCCTGTCATCACTTCCTGCCTGACAGAGAATAAGGAAGCTGATGCATGGCATATCGGCAGCCTGCTTATTAATGTTATAGGCCTGTTGCTGCTTGTGCTTACCGCAGTTTCAATGCTTGCCGCACCGCTGCTTGTCCGCTTGACTGCTCCCGGCTTTGAGGGCGAGACTCTTGCTCTTGCCATCAAGCTTGCCATCATTATGTTCCCGCTGGTTTTCTTTATGGGTATCGGTATGGTCATCACCGGTATATTGAATGGCTGCTATCGCTTTGCGGCGGCTGCCTTTGCCCCCGGTGTTTCCAATATTATCATCATTCTTTCCGTTTTGCTTTTCGCTTCCAATTGGGGAGTCGAAGGTCTGGCGGTCGGTACTCTTGTCAGCTTCATCGGCTTTGTGCTCATTATGCTTCCCTCGCTGAAAAAGGCGGGCTTCAGATATAGCTTCGTTTTTGATTTCCGCCATCCGATAGTTCGCCGCGTGCTGAAGGAAATCCTTCCTATGCTGGTCGGTGTTGCTATCAATCAGATTTATCTCGCGCTCAACCGCATTTTTGCCTCGGGCTTGGCAGAAGGCAGCATTTCCTCGCTCAATTATGCCAACAAGCTGATGAATCTGCCTGTCGGCATCTTTGTTGCCGCGGTCGCTGCTGCTGTTTATCCCGCACTGGCTGAAGCCGCCCAGGCAAGAAAGGGCAGACAGCTTGCCCAGACCGTTAATCGCGGTCTTTCTCTGGTCAGCCTTATTGCCATTCCCGCGACCATTGGCCTGATACTTTTGCGTGTTCCCTTGGTCGAGCTGCTTTTTGAAAGAGGCGCCTTTGATCATGATGCCACTTTGCAAACCGCGGCTGCACTTTTGTGGTTCTCGGTCGGCATTCTGCCCGTTGCTTTGAATATGGTAATGATTCGCGCCTTTTATGCCCTGGGTGATGTCAGAACTCCTGTTGTTGCAGGTGTTATCTCCATCGTGGTAGATATCGTGCTTTGCTTTGCTCTTATGGGGCCGCTTTCTCACGGCGGTCTGGCACTCGCTAATTCCGTGGCAGCCTTTGTCAATGCCATTATGCTTTATGTCATTCTGTGCCGCAAGATCGAAGGCATGGAGCCAAAGGACTTCCTGCTGGACAATGCCAAAATGCTGCTCGCAGCAGCGGTGATGGCAGTTGTAGTTTGGTTCTGCAATTCTTTGACTATGCTTTCAGGCTCGACCATACTGCTGCTCGTACGTATGGTGGTGGCTGTTGGTGCCGGTGTTGTGGTCTATGGTGTGGCAGCCTTGCTGCTGAAGATAAAGAGCCTGCAGGAGCTTTTCGGGCAATTGCTCAAAAAGCTGAAAATGCGGGCAAGGTCATGATTTGGAAAATTGTTTTAAGTGGCTTTTTTCGGAAAAGATTTGCTTTTTTCGACAAAATAGTATAGTATAGGAACGATAAGTCCAATCTGTTCAAGGAGATTTTTAACAATGACGCAAGCGTTCATAGCGCTGTCTGTCAGCTTTTTGGTTACCCTGCTGACAACCCCGCTGATGATTTTTATAGGCAAAAAATGCGGCTTGGTCGACAAGCCTGATGCCCGCAAAATTCACAAGGAGCCGATTCCCCGAGTCGGCGGTGTGGCAATCTTTCTCGGCTTTTTCATCGGTTGTCTGGTGCTTGGCCGCTTCGGCGAGCAAATGCTCGCGCTGATGGCAGCTTCTGTTATCATTATGCTGCTCGGTTTTGTCGATGATGCCAAAAATATCCCGCCCATCGCCAAATTGGTCGGACAGGCAGTGGCAGCCTTTTTGGTGGTCCGCAGCGGTTTGGTGGTCGAATTCCTTACCAATCCCTTTACGGGCGGCGAAATGTCTTTGGGATGGCTTTCCGTTCCGCTTACTATGGTCTGGCTCATCGGTATGTCTAATGCCGTGAACCTCATTGACGGTATGGATGGCGAGGCTGCAGGTGTTTCCGCCATTTCTGCAGGAATGATCGCTATCATCTGCGTGCTGCAGGGGCCGCAGTCCGTTGCGGCAGTCGCAGGACTTCTTGCAGCAGCCTGCATAGCCTTTTTGGTTTTCAATTTCAATCCTGCCAAAATCTTTATGGGCGACAGCGGCTCGCTTTTCATCGGTTTTGCACTTGCAACCATTTCCATAATGGGCTTTTCCAAATCTGCGACCTTCATCTCGGTTGTCATTCCCATCATTATCCTCGGCACTCCCATCATGGATACCTTCTTTGCTATTTTGCGCCGACTGTTTTCTCATAAGCCTGTTTTTGAGGCCGACAAGGGGCATATGCATCATCGCTTGCTGCAAAGAGGTTTGTCGCAAAAAAAGGCAGTTTTGATAATTTACGCGGTAACTTTTTTGCTCGGAATCGCAGCAATTTTAATGTCACTCTTGACCACAGCCCAAGCTCTTGTTATACTTATTATAGTGATACTTTTGGCATCTTTCGGTGCTGATAAGCTCGGAGTCTTGAAGCCCAGCGGTCAAAAGGTACAGTCCGAAAAAGAATAGTCCTAATTCTTTTTTCGCTATTATTTTGTTTTCAATTATTAATATAAAGTTAATTTGAGAAAAGGAGAGTTTTTATGTCCAGAACAGCAACCATTATCTTAATCCTCGTTTCTGCACTCGTTTTCATCGGTGTAGGCTTTGCCGTTGGTCAGGTCGTTCAGGCCGCTATCAACACCCCCGGCTCCGCTGATGATCCCCTCGTAAGCCAGAGCTATGTCGAACAGCTCGTCGGTCAGCGCACCGCTGCTTTGCAGTCTCTCATCGAAGATCTGCAGGCACAGATCGAAACACTTTCTCAGGCACAGATCAATCCCTTGCCCAACAATCCTTCTACCCCCAGCACTCCTGTCGATCCTGATCCTGGAACGGAACCCACTCCCGGCACTGATCCCGATCCCGGAACTGATCCTGATCCCGTTGATCCCGAGCCCACCGGCAAGGTCATCGAAGTAACCGGTTCTTCCGTCAATGTCCGTGAAGGTCCCTCCACCGACACCAACAAGATCGGCTCCGTTGTCAAGGGCGATGAGCTTGAATATATCGGTTCCGAAGGCGATTGGTACAAAATCAAGACCAAGGATGGCAAAATCGGCTATATCGCCAACTATCTCGGCGTGCTTAAATAAGCTTTGATCGTTCGCAGGACACATAAGCTCTTATTAAACATATATGGTTGAATATCCAATCGGATTCGAAAGCAAAAGGGAAATGCCTTCAGGCATTTCCCTTTTTTGTTATTTGTGATAGCTTTTGAATCGCTCAAGCATCTCATTTCTCTTTTCTTCAGCTTCTTCTTCGCTAAGCTCGATCAGAACGCAGCTTGCGCAGCTCCCCAAGGCATTGATTTCTATATCATCGAAAATACATTCATTTTCCTCCCAATAAACACAAAAGCGGTTTTCACAGCTGATAGTCATATTATCCCTCCTCTTTATGTAATTTATTATATATAATAAAGCATATATAATAGGCAAGAACTTATATGCAAATTCTAACAGGTATATACTAACATTGTCAAGAATTTGCGGAGGGAATGCAATGTCAAATCATGGATATATAAAAATCAAATTGGACGAATTGCTTACAGAGAAGGAAATGAGCAAGATCAAGTGTTGTCAACGTGCGGAAATGCAAATGACACAGCTAAATAAATACTATCGCAATAATATCAGTCTGTTGGATATTGATGTGCTTGCCCGTTTGTGCAATGCGCTCGATTGCCGCATAGAAGATCTGCTGGAATTCGTTCCCGAAGAAAAGCAGGATTGACTTTTTGCGGGCTTGTTGTGTGATTTTCAGGTATAAGCAAAGCCGAAACGGCTCGCAGTTCATAATTCAGAATGTCAGACAGCAAGAACAGTTGAATAATTGATGCTCAGCAAAAGCAAAAAGGAGCTCGGTCAAACCGAACTCCTTTTGTTATTCAATGAATTGCAAAAGACTTATTCAAATAAATCTCTGCGGATGATGGTTTGTTCTCTGTCGCAGCCGATAGCAACGATGGAGATGGGAGCGCCGCAGAGCTCTTCAATGCGCTCGACATATTTGCGGGCATTTTCGGGCAGCTCTTCATATTTGCGGCAGGCGGTGGTATCGCACATCCAACCGGGCATAGTCTCGAAAACAGGCTTCAGGTCAGAGAGAATGTGCAGGTCGGCAGGCATGGAGCGCAGAATTTTGCCTTCATATTCATAGCCAACGCAGATTTTGATTTCTTCGAAACCATCGAGAATATCGAGCTTGGTCAGAACGATATCAGAAAGTCCGTTGACCAGAACGCTGTATTTTACAACAGGAACATCGAACCAGCCGCAGCGGCGGGGACGACCTGTGGTGGTGCCGAATTCATGACCGGCTTCGCGCAGCTTGTCGCCCATTTCATCAAAAAGCTCGGAGGGGAAGGGGCCGTCGCCGACTCTGGTAGTATAAGCCTTGGCAATACCGGCAACACGGTTGATCTTGGTGGGGCCGACGCCTGCACCGGGGCAAACACCGCCGGAAATGGGGGAGGATGAAGTTACATAAGGATAGGTGCCATGGTCGATATCGAGCAAGGTGCCCTGCGCACCTTCAAAAAGTACCTTTCTGCCTGCATCAAGAGCCTCATTGACAACAACTGAAGTGTCTTCGATGAAAGGCTTGATACGCTCTGCATAGCCTTTATATTCTTCAATGATAGCCTCTGCATCCATTTCGGGCAGTCCGTTCATTGCAAAAATCTTATTCTTTTCAGCGGTATTATTGCGGACCTTCTTTTCAAAGCTGGGCCAGTTGAGAAGGTGATGAACGCGGATACCGCAGCGGGAAACCTTATCTTCATAGCAGGGGCCGATACCTCTGCCTGTAGTGCCGATTTTGTTGGCACCCTTTGCCAGCTCCTGCATATTATCAAGCTTGATATGATAAGGCATGATGAGCTGAGCGCGGTCGGAAAGCTTCAGGCGGTCAACAGAAAAACCCTGAGAGGTGATAGTATCAATCTCCTCCAACAAGGCTTTCAGGTCAACAACAGTGCCGTTTGCAATGATGCAGTCCACACCATCATAAAGAATGCCCGAAGGCACCAGATGTAATTTATAAGTATTGCCGCCGCATACAACAGTATGACCGGCATTGCTGCCGCCTGTGCAGCGAACTACCATTGAGGCCTGTGCAGACAGAAAATCGATGATTTTGCCTTTGCCCTCATCGCCCCATTGTGTACCGACAACAACTACTGAAACCATATTATCCACTCACTTTGCAGGTTATTTGCCAATTGTATTGACATATTATTCTATCAATTATATGCACAAAAGTCAAGGCGCAGCACAGCATTCGGTAAAATTCTTCACGAAGAAAGAGACGCATATAGCAGGCGTTTTCTGCGGAGAGCAAAATTTGGGAAAAATAATTTACAAAAATTTATATATATTATTGAAGAAATCGCCAGAATCACTTGACAAACACCATCATTTTGTTGTAAAATGCTAAGGCAATATGAGCCATTAGCTCAGCAGGTAGAGCACCTGACTTTTAATCAGGGTGTCCGGAGTTCGAATCTCCGATGGCTCACCAAGCCATTTTGTCTTTGCAAAATGGCTTAAATTTTCGGCGCATTGGAGAAGCGGCTTAACTCATCAGCCTCTCACGCTGACATTCAGGGGTTCGAATCCCCTATGCGTCACCAAAAGCACTC
>JAFSIU010000120.1 GCA_017439615.1 Bacillota bacterium | reverse complement strand
GGAATAAAGCTCAAAACGAGCAAAGCACCGATGATTATCAGAATAATCATAATTAAACCGGGAATAGTAAACCAATCCATTTAAATAACCTCCTTAAACTTTTTATAATACAGAACAAAGCTATGCCTTATTCAGCATTTTCATATTTACGGACAACAACCCTCATACCATCTACCTGAATGATTTCGATGGGTGTTCCGGGCTCAATAAACTCGCCCTCCGTTACTACATCAATTTTCCTTCCTGCAATCTCAGCAGTACCTGCCGGACGCAAAACAGTCAGCGCGGTTCCGTGCGAGCCGACAAGATCAGCAAGCTTAGCATTGGGAGCAACATAGCCCTGATCATTCTCCTGCTTAAGCTTAAGAATCAAACGATTCCAGACATTACGCGTTTTGCCGAATTTGATACTTATAGCAATGAGGATTATAGCAGCAACTAAAGCTATAAGAATTGCGGTAACCGCATATCCGGCAGAGGGAGCAGCCCAGAAAACACTGAATAATATGGCAGCAATACCCATTATTCCAAGTGCGCCCAAACCTGGAGTTACAAAAAGCTCAGCAGCAACCAGCAACAGACCTAATACAAAGAGCAGCAATACTGCGGTACTGACATGGCCTGCCCAGATATTACCCAGGAAATAAAGCGCAAAGGACGCAACCCCGACAAAACCTGCTACGCCAAAGCCTGTTACAAACAATTCAATTATAATACCAGCAAAGCCAAGTGTCAGCAAAGCTGCAGCAATTAAAGAATTGTCAAGTAAAGCAACAACAGCTCCCTTGAAGCCTCCTTGAGCAACAACTACACCAGGAGCTGCTAAAGCCAAAGATGCAGATACCAATGTCAACAAAATGGCAAACATAAAACTGTATGAGATTTTCGGAAAAAGCTTTTTCAATACCAGCACCTCCTAAAATTTATATGTGTATAATATACGAATTTCTTTAATTTTATATTAACACATATACTTATTAATTTCTACAAAAAATTAAAAGAACGTCTGTTATACAGACGTTCTTAACTGATAATTAGTTCCATTTACGTTTTCTTGCAGCCTCAGATTTTTTCTTTCTCTTAACGCTGGGCTTTTCATAATGTTCATGCTTACGGTATTCTGCGAGCACGCCGCTCTTCTGACAGGTACGCTTGAAACGTCTCAAAGCGCTGTCAATGGATTCCGTTTTGCCAACTTTTACTTCACTCATCTATATCCCTCCCTCCATAATAGCGGGGTTATTCATATGGTAAGAACCACAACGCAATATATTATATAACAAGCCTTTTGATTCGTCAACCATGAAAATAACAAAATTATTCAGCTTAGTCGCAAAAATCACCTAAAAATCTACCGCCGATCAAATGATAATGCAGATGATAGACTTCCTGTCCGCTGTCAGGACGGGAATTTGCTACCAAGCGATAACCGCTTTCAGCAATACCAAATTCCTCAGCGAGCTTTTTGGCAACAAAATTGATTTTGCCGACAACAGCGATATCCTCTTCATTCATATCAAAGATACCCTGAAAATGCTTTTTAGGCACAATCAGAATATGCACAGGTGCTTTGGGCGCAATATCTTTAAATGCAAATACATCTTCGTCTTCATAGACTTTTGCAGAAGGAATATCTCCGTTGATGATTTTGCAGAATAAGCAGTTTCCCATATTTCTTTCTTCCTTTCAAAATTCAGCTTACTTATATTTTAAAACATTTTGAGTTATTTTTCAAGAGCAATCGCCTGCAAACGCTCATTATTAATACATTTCACAATGCAATATAAGCCATCATCCGATCTAAATCTATCAGTCTCGCAAATTACAGGCAGAAAATTTTCAGTATGACCTGTTATATAATATTTTTCGTTTTCGATAGAAACAGTTTCAGGCAAAATTTCAATTTCTTTATCAATATAGCTTTCTAAAAATCTCTGATGGCTTGCAGATGTTATGTCAGCAAGAATTCTTGCCCTTTCATTCTTAATATCCACACTGATTTGATCGGGCATTGTTGCCGCAGGAGTTCCCTTGCGCTGGGAATAAGGGAAAATATGCGCAGAGGCAAAAGAAATTCTTTCAACAAACTTACACGTTTGCAAGAAATCTTCCTCTGTTTCACCAGGAAAGCCTGTCATAATGTCAGTCGTTATTGCAATTTCGGGGAACAGCCTTCTTAAACGCTCGCAAAGTGCTGAAAAAAAAGAGGTGTCATAATCCCGTCCCATTGCTGCAAGCGTTTTATCACAGCCCGATTGTAAAGGGATATGCAGATGCCTGCATATCTTTTTCTCTTGCTTCATTAAAGATAGAAGCTCATCGCTGATCTGTGTTGCCTCGATTGAACCGAGACGAATCCTTTTTAAACCTTTCAACTTCAGCAATTCCTGCAGCAATGCTGTAAGCGTTGTGCCTTGTTCCCTGCCATAAGCACCAACATGTATTCCTGATAAAACTATTTCTTTGTGTCCGTTTTGAACTAACTCCTGAGCCTCATCCACAACCTTTTGCATAGGCAAGCTGCGTACAGGGCCTCTGGCATAGGGAACTATACAATATTTACAAAAGCGATCGCAGCCATCTTCAATCTTTAGATATGCTCTTGCACGGCTTTGTTCAGCTACCTCAGGTAATGAAACAAAATCCTTAACCTGCATAATATCACAGACTTGAACCACCGCATCCGAAGATGTTTTTTTCTTTTGCAATGCATCGGCTATCAAATCCGTTATTCTGCTTTTTTCAATATTGCCGCAAATCAAATCAACGCCATCCAGAGCTGTTACAGCCTCCTGATTTGTCTGAGCATAGCAGCCTGTAACGACTATCAGTGCATCAGGATTTTTACGCACAGCGCGGCTGATTATACGGCGGGATTTGCTGTCGGCCACATGAGTAACAGTACAGGTATTAATTATATAAATATCAGCCTCTGAATTAAAAGGTCTTTCTTCATAGCCTGCTTTTTTCATAGCAGAAATGATAGCTGCACCTTCCTCCTGATTGACCTTGCAGCCAAGTGTATAAAGTGCAAAACTTGTCATTTGACGCCTCCAAGATCCGCCAATTCATAGCTAGCCAAAGCAAGTGCTGTTATGGCAGCGGTTTCTGCACGCAAAATGCGGCTGCCCAAACCGGCTGTAACAGCTCCGTTTTTTCTTAACAATTCAATTTCAGCAACTTCAATGCCGCCCTCTGCACCGATAACAAGAGCAATATCCTTGCTCTGTGTATTTCTTAACGCTGTTTTATATGCTGCTTCGTTCTCATTTTCCCATAAAGCAATAATTTCAGTATTTTCAGGCAGGGTTAAGACAGCTTTATTCAATTTGCAGGGCTGCAAAATCTCTGGGATATGGCTGCGGCGGCATTGCTTGGCAGCAGCTTCCGCAATTCTTTGCCAGCGCTCGCGTTTTTTGCCAGCGGATTTTCCATCGAGCTGAACAACACAGCGGGCAAGCATAACAGGAATTATGGACCAGACACCCAATTCTGTTGCCTTTTCTATCACCCAATCCATTTTCTCGCCTTTTGAAATTCCCAAAAGCAAATGGAAGCGGATATCACTTTCATTATCAGGCAGATCTCGAACGATTTTCAAGCAGACAGAATCACCTGCAAATGAAACTATTTCAGCCTCGCAGCTTTTGCCTAAAAGACCAAGCTCGACACTATCACCTGTTTTCATGCGCAATACATTCATCATATGATGAGCGTCATTACCCCTGATATATGCCAAATCACCTTCGATATCTCCTGATTTTACAAAAAACTTCGCCATAACACACCTCTATATATTTGCTAAATATTTTAGCATAAAAAAATGATGCAGGCAATGCCTGCATCAAAATGTAATAGTTTAATCATTTAAAAACTTTGTTAAAAAAGCCTTTTTTACCCTCAGGAGCATTGTTCATTGAATTGTCAAGCTGTCGAAGAAGCTCTTTTTGTTCGTCGGTAAGTCTTGTGGGGGTAACAACCTTGACTGTAACCTGCTGATCACCCTATCCTCTGCCACGAAGCCTTGGGAATCCTCTTCCGCGCAAACGGAATGTGGTATTGCTCTGTGTTCCTTCCGGAATATTAAGCTTCACTTTGCCTGCAAGTGTGGGTACTTCCACATCGCAACCAAGAGCTGCCTGTGCAAAAGAAATCTCATAATCACAAAGCACATCATCATTCAATCGTTTGAAATATTTATGCGGCTTGACAGAAACTGTTACAAACAAATCTCCGGGAGGGCCACCATTCACACCTGCATCACCTTCACCCTGCAAGCGAAGATTGGAACCATTGTCAACACCTGCAGGAATATTGATCTTGCGGGTTTTGATAACCCTTTCTTTGCCTGTACCATTGCAGGACGAACAGGGCGTTTCAATAATTTTGCCCTTACCCTGACATTGCGGACAAGCAACAACAGTCTGAAATTGTCCGAAAGGTGTTGCCTGAGTTGTGCGTACTCTGCCCTGACCACCACATTTAGGACAGGTTTTTGGAGAAGTACCGGCTTTGGCACCACTGCCATTGCAGGATTTGCAGGTTTCGGTACGGGTGATCTTGATTTCTTTTTCAACACCCGTTGCAGCTTCCTCGAATTCAATTGTGATGCTTTGACGCAAATCATTGCCTTTGCGGGGAGCATTCGGATTTGCACCATAGCCACCGCCACCACCAAAGAATGATTCGAATATATCACCAAAGCCACCACCGCCGAAACCACCGCCGAAGCCGCCATAGCCGCCTCCGCCAAAGCCTTGAGTCGGATCATTGTGTCCGAATTGATCATAACGAGCACGGGATTGATCATCACTCAACACTTCGTATGCCTCAGTAGCTTCTTTGAATTTTTCTTCGGCAGTTTTGCTGTCAGGATTCAAATCGGGATGATATTTTTTGGCAAGTGTTTTATAGGCTTTTTTTATTTCCTCCTGGGAGGCCGTTTTGGGCACTCCCAGGACTTCATAATAATCCCTTTTTTCCATTTTTACCTCTGAAATATCTTTGAATTAGTTTACATCATGGAAATCAGCATCAACTGTTCCGTCATCATTGCCGCAGCTGTCGCAATTCTCACAGGGAGCACCGGCTTCCTTGTAAATACGTTCGGTTGCTTTATAAATTGCTTCAGAAAGCTCCTTGGTCTTTTCTTCGATAGCATCAGTGTCGTCGCCCTTCAGGGTTTCTGCCAAAGCATCTTTTGCAGCAATGATTGCAGCCTTTTCTTCTTCAGTGATCTTGTCTTCAAGATCTTTCAAGGTGCGCTCGGTCTGATAGACCATTGCATCGCCCTGATTGCGGATTTCAACAGCTCTCTTGCGTTTTTCATCTTCTTCCTTATATCTTTCGGCATCAGCCATCATTCTGTCGATTTCTTCATCGGAAAGACCGCTGGAAGAAGTGATAGTGATGCTCTGCTGTTTGCCGGTGCCCAGATCCTTAGCGGAAACATGAACGATACCGTTGGCATCGATATCAAAACGAACTTCGATCTGAGGAATACCACGGGGAGCGGG
>JAFSIU010000119.1 GCA_017439615.1 Bacillota bacterium | reverse complement strand
GCACGCCCTCATCTCACCAGAGTTATTGATGCAATGGAAAGTGACGGCATGCTGGAGCGAAAACTCAGCAGCACCGATAAACGTCGCTTTGTCCTGTTCCTTACAGACAAGGGCTTGGAACAACTGAACCAAAAGCGAGCTGAAGACCAGGAACGCTGCGATAAGCTTTATGCTATGCTCGGTGAGCAGGAGACGCTTGTCGCCATTGAATTACTCAAAAAGCTTAATATCTTTGTAGCGGAGGAAATAGGTACAGTAAAGGATACTGAGCTTCCCCCGCCACATGCAGGACATAAAAAACATTTGCATAATGAAGGTGACAATTAATAATGCTCAGACTATTTAAATACTATAAACCATATATATTGCCCTCACTGATGGTGGCAGTCTGCATCATAACAGAAGTTGCTGCAGGTCTGTTTCTGCCAAAAGTGATGTCCATGATCGTCAACTTCGGTGTTGCGGCAGGTAATATCCCATACATATATCAAAAAGGTTTGCTGATGCTGGGAATTTCCGCAATAGGTTCATTGGCAGCCATTGGCATCAACTTTTTCTCTGCACATATCTCCAGCGGATTCGGACATGATTTACGCCAACTGATATTCAATAAAGCCGAAACTCTTGCTATGGCTGATTTTGAAAAAATCGGTACCAACTCACTGATCACCCGTACCACAAATGACGTTCAGCAGATACAATCCTTTTTCATAAGCGTTCTGCGTGTTATGCTGATGGCTCCGGTAACGCTTGTTTTCGGTCTTATAATGATGATCAGTACATCTCTCCCCTTATCTGCAGTTTTACTGATCTCTGCTCCCGCACTTGTTATCCTTATTTATACTATTTCCAAACAAGTTGTTCCCGCTTTCTTCAAGCAGCAAAAAACACTGGATAAACTAAACAAAGAAACGCGCGAGCTGTTGGACGGCAAAGAGGTTATCCGCGCTTTCAACGGACAAGAAGTTCAGGAAGCCAGTTTTGAATCTGCCAATAATGAATGGGCAGAACTGAATCTTTTCACAGCCAAGAAAATGGCTTTGATGATGCCCGGCAATATGCTTATACAAAACCTGACCACTGTTGCTATTCTGTGGCTCAGTGCAGACCTGCTCTCTGACAAGGTCATTCTGATAGGTGATGTTATGGCATTTCTGCAATATCTCACTCATATTCTTGGTGCATTCTCAATGGCAGCCAATATGTTCTCTGTTGTTCCTCGTGCTCAGGTTTCCGCAAACCGTATTCTGGAAGTGCTTGACACAAAGAGCGAAGATACCGACAACAAGCAGGAGATTGAATTGCAGGGAAACATCAGCTTCCGCAATGTAAGCTTTCATTATCCGGATTCGCAGGTGGAAGCACTTTCCGATTTGAGCTTTGATATTAAAGCAGGAGAAAAGGTTTGTATCATCGGTGGTGCAGGCAGCGGCAAAACCACTCTCTGCAAGCTCTTGATGGGCTTTTATCAGCCGACCTCAGGTGAAATCCTGATAGACGGGATACCTCTGCAGGATATTTCTGCAGAAAGTCTGCAAAAGCTTTGCGGCTTTGTTCCTCAAAAAAACATCCTGCTCTCCGGCAGTGTTGCCAAGAATTTGCGCTTCGGTAATGTGAACGCTGATGATGAAGAGTTGCGCCGTGCCTTACGCCTGGCAGATGCAGAAGAGTTCATTGATAAAAAAGACGGCAATCTCCGCTACAAGCTTTCTCAAGGCGGAAACAATCTTTCCGGTGGTCAAAAGCAGCGTCTTGCTATGGCAAGGGCCTTTATAAAAAAGCCAAAGCTTGTTATTCTTGATGATGCATTCTCCGCACTCGACTATAAAACAGATGCAATCATTCGTTCTTCTGTATATAAGGAATTCAAAGATGCTACTCTTCTTATGATCACCCAAAGAGTCAATTCCATGTCTGATTGCGATCAGATATTGGTCATGGACGAGGGAAGATTGGAAGCAAAAGGCACCCATGAAGAATTGATGGAAATCTCCCCCACCTACCGCGAATTAGTTATGGTTCAGCAGCAGGAGGTGGTGTCAGCATGAAGCCTTATGTTCAGATGGATGCCAAAATGAATGCCAAGCCTGACAACAGAAGAAAAAAACCGCAGAATGCCAAACTCGCATGGAAGGGCTTATGGCAGGAATTACTCAAGGTCAAAAAAGCCGTTTTCATTATCATATTATTTTCTGTCTGCACAGCCTTTATCGGAACTTATGCTCCTTGGCTCTCAGGCGAAATCACCGATTTGCTCTATGACGGAATCGTTATTGGCGATGGCATTGATTTCAAGGTTTTCTACCGCAGTCTTATCACACTTGCATTACTTTATATCGCAACATATCTCATCAACTATTTCCGCCGCGTGTTCACGGTAACTGCCATACAGGAGATTGCTATCAGTCTGCGTATGCGTTTGGGACGCAAAATAAATCGTCTGCCAATGAGTTATTTTGATAAAACTCATAAAGGCGATATTCTGAGCCGCATCACAAACGATATCGACACGATCAACAGTTCTTTGCAGCATTGTCTGACTTCCCTCATTAATGCCACATTAATGATGCTAATGATAGCATTCACGCTGTTCCGCCTTAATGTTATTCTCGCGATCCTCATTGTTTTCATTATGCCTGTATCTTTGCTGTTAAGCCGCAATCTGCTGAAGATATCACAAAGGCTTGCACGCGGTCGCCAGGCAGCAATGGGCGATTTGAATGCACATATCGAAGAAACCTATTCCGCTAATATCATCATCAAAAGCTTCGGCGGCAAGGAAACTGTCAGCGCAGATTTCAACGCCAAAAATAATGAGCTGCGACAGGTTTCCCGCAGAGCTGATATTCTTTCAGGCTTCTTCCGCCCTATCACAAATCTTGTTTCTGACCTCGTTTTCGTTGCTGTTTGCGTACTGAGCGGTATTTTCATTCTGCAGGGCAAGCTCTCTCTCGGTAATATGCAGACTATCACACAATATGCACGCCGCTTCGCGCACCCTGTTTCCGAGGTTGCAAGCTTTGCCAATACCATTCAATCAACATTGGCAGCATATGAACGTGTCAACAACTTCCTTAATGAAGCGGAACAGCCTGCCGACTGCGCAGATGCGATTGATCCTGAACAGGTCAAGGGTGAGATTGAATTCCGCAATGTTACATTTGACTATGAAGGCACTCCTGTTTTGAACAATGTCTCCTTCTCTATCAAACCCGGTCAGAAAGTCGCTCTTGTCGGTAATACTGGAAGCGGCAAAACCACATTGATGAAACTATTGCTGAGATTTTACGACCCTCAGCATGGCGAAATTCTTATCGATGGTGTCAGCAACAAAAAATACAAGCAAAAACGCCTGCACAAGATTTTTGGCGTTGTTATGCAGGATATCTGGCTTTCAGATTCCATGATCAAAGAAAACATTGCTTATGCAGAGATGAACTATGATATGGAAGATGTAAAAGCCGCTGCCAAATCAGCTCACGCACATCGTTTTATCTCTCTGCTGCCTGAAGGCTATGACCATGAGGTCAAAAACGGCGGCGAAGAATTCTCCCATGGTCAAAGACAATTACTCACTATTGCCCGCGCTATTTTCCGCAAACCTGAAGTTCTGCTACTTGATGAAGCAACAAGCTCAGTCGATGCCAGAACTGAACTGCTGATACAGCGCATTATGGACAAATTTATGAAGGGCAGAACATCTCTTGTTATTGCTCACCGCCTTTCCACGATCCGTTCATCCGATCTCATCCTCGTTATGCAAGACGGAAAAATTGTCGAGCAAGGCAATCATGAAGAGCTGCTGGCAAAAGAAGGCTATTATTATCAGCTTCACGAAAGTCAGTTCGCTGATTGTCTGTAAATTTCTTTGACAACTCAATAATCACAGCTGCGGCAATGGCCGCAATCTGGTCGCTGTAAAGAGGTGCAGCCCAATGTTCCGCTTGCAACCGTCCTTTGACATTTGATATCTCCTCAATATCAAACCGCACGGAAAATAAGCTGAAAACCTTTTTACATAAACCCCCGCTTGGATAGGGACTTGCGGGGGGATTTTTTTATTCACAAACCACGAAAAAACAAAAAAGGCAGTTCTTTTAATTTAACTGCCTTTTACATAATACCATATTCAATTCAAATCGTTTGATAAAAAAAGCCATGCTGTGTGCAATAAAAATAGAGTCTGCCGTGCTTATTCCGGCTCTGCAAACGAAATTGCATATCCCATTCAGGATAGAGCTTTTGCAGCAGTATTTTATCTCCCGTGACAAAAGCGGCAAAAGCTATATAATGCTCTTTTGACATCGGATGCTTTGCTGAAATAAAAAGCTCGTCTTCACAAGGCTCAATCAAAAGCATATGCTCCGCATCGGCTTTTTGAGGTGTTGCCTCCTGCAATACTCTGCCGCAACAGAAAATCGCTGCCTCATCTGTTGCAGTCAGCAAATTGCCGCAAGAGGGACAGATATAGAATTTGCTTTTCCGCATATTTCCCACAACCAATGGATTACGATCTATCTCCCCTGACAGCAATGCTTCTGTGCTTACAGAAAGGAGCTCCGATAGTTTAGAGAGCATAGAAATATCCGGCAGTCCTGCAGCGCATTCCCATTTGGAAACTGTTTTATCACTGACTTGCAGCAGTTCTGCCAATTCTTTTTGAGTAAAGCCCTTTTCTTTGCGCAATTTGTAAAGCAGGGCTGCAAATTTTTCGTTTTGCATATCACACCTCCTCTTCAAGTATAATGCAGAAATGCATCTTAT
>JAFSIU010000118.1 GCA_017439615.1 Bacillota bacterium | reverse complement strand
GACTAATATCCAAGGAACAGCAATGCGGAAGCAGTTTTGCTTCCGCATTGTAGCATTTTATATAGTTTGGGTGAAATGGCGAAGCACCGCGCAGCTTAAGTAAAAACTCCCCGCTTACTTGTAAAAAGTAGCGGGGAGTTTTCATATTAATATGTTCAGAAAAAAGAACCCCTCCCATTTGAAAATGGGAGGGAATTTCTTTGTTTTTTTGCTGGCCGAACAAATTTTGTTTGTATCCGTACAGCATTGGAGCAAAGCGCTCCTGCTTTCTATTCTGCAGCCTCCAACATGTTTTCGATGAAAATGCCATATCCACGCTTGGGATCATTGACAAAAACATGAGTTACGGCTCCAATAAGCTTACCGTTTTGTATGATGGGCGAACCGCTCATTCCCTGCACTATGCCGCCGGTAGCCTGCAACAGTCTTTCATCCGTTACTTCAAGCACCATACCTTTACCGCTGATTTTGTAATTGGGCAATAGCTTGATGATCTCAATTTCAAAGCATTCAATGTTTTCTCCGTCAATAACAGTATATATCTGCGCAGGACCTGTCTGTACCTCATCTGCATATGCTATGGGTAAAGCATTTGACAGGGGATTCCGCAAGCCTGATTCAAGTCTGCCGAAAATACCGCAGCTGCAATTTGTTTCTATTGTACCTCGCCAGGTGTCACTGACAAAGGCGCCTAGCTTTTCTCCCGGATCTCCCGCTGTGCCTATTTTGATTCCGTCGATGGTTGCTCTTATGATACTTCCTTTTTCCTCATCCTTAGTTGTCTTTTCATCGGGATCGCTTATCTCATGCCCCAGTGCTCCATATTTGAGATTCTGCGGATTGAAATAGGTTAGGGTGCCTATGCCTGCTGTATTATCTCTGACATAAAGCCCGATGCGCCAGCTTTTGGTGTCATTGCAATATTGAGGAGCGACACTGATATTGTATTCCTGCTTATCGCGTATAAATCTGACTTCTGCATTTCTGCCTTGCTCTCCGCAGAGCTGTATATGCTTTTCAATATCTATATCAAACCGAATCTGTTCACCATTAATATGCGTGATAAAATCTCCGTTTTGCAGACCGCAATCCTTGGCAGGATAGACTGCCCTGCCGTTTGCATCAATAACAGGCGAAAATCCCACAACAGTTACACCGTCTGTTTGCAGCAATATCCCAATAGCATGCCCGCCCGGAATGACATAAATATCCTCCTGCTTTTGCACTGATATGGTTTTGATCGTCATCAGTCCGTTCAGGATTTTTATGTCAATATTTTCCTGTATATTGGCTCCCTGTTCGGCAGCGGCTGTGATAGCATCAGGAATATCATTTGTTCTTTTTTCTGCATATACTCCGAATATTCCCGCAGGCAAAGGCAATTCGCCGCTTTCTGAAATTATGCTTTGTTCTGGCAGACACATAAATTGATAGCAGCCAAAATTTATTGCACCGCTGCAGATTATCAGAAAAAGGAGTATTATTGTAATTACTCTGCTTTGGAAAAAATTTCTTTGATTTTTCATTTTGCACCTCCGTTTTTTTTATTTATTTTGGCTGAAACGGAGGCTGTGAATTCGAGGCAAATTTTAATATTTCGACAATAAAAAGCCATATACAAAAGTATATGGCTTAAAAAATCTTTAATTTTTAAATCTATCTTAGCATTTCTTTTGCCTGTGCGACGGTTTGTTCTGTGATATTCTCTCCGGCAAGCATACGGCAAAGCTCCTGCACTCTTGCATCAGTATCAAGTGTCTCAGTGCGTATGACTGTCCTTCCGCCTTCTGTACGCTTGAAGATATGAATATGTTCATCTGCCTTTGCGGCAAGAATCGGCGCATGAGTAACACAGAACACCTGAGCTCCTTTTGCAACAGCAGAAAGCCTTTTGGCAACCGCGCTGACAGCACCGCCACCCAAGCCTGTGTCGATTTCATCAAAAACAAGAGTGGGTACTTTGTCCGCATCTGCAGTTATTACCTTGATAGCAAGAATAACGCGCGAAAGCTCGCCTCCCGAAGCCGTTTTTGCAAGCTCGGCAAAAGGCTCACCGGGATTAGCCGCCAGCATAAAGCATATCTTTTCTGGTCCCTCAGCAGAAGGTGGGCAGGGGATAAGCCTTGCCTCAAAGCTCGCCTCAGGCATATAAAGCTCATGCAGCTCAATACTGATTTTCTGCGAAAGCGCTTTCGCGGCAGCGGCTCTCAGGCCTGTTAATACAGCTGCTTTTGCTTCATAATCTGCAAAGGATGCAGATTTTTCTTTTTCTTTTTGCTGAAGCATTTCATCCGCATGGTCAATGCTTGCAAGCTCCTGCTCGCATTTTTGCTTATATTCAAGCATTTCTGCGATGCTCATACGGTATTTCTTTTTCAGTCGTTCAAGCTCTGCCAGCCTTGATTGTACCTCTTCAATATAATTGGGATCAAAATTGATGCTCTCGGCATAATCTGCCACATTTGCAGCCAGATCCTCAAGCTCAAAATAAATACTTTCGGCTCTTTCGCTCATTTCTTTAGCAGAACTGTCTTTTGCGGCAATTTGCTTCAGATCATAAAGCACGGTATCAAGCTGCTCCAAAATGCTGCCGCTGCCGTTCAACAGCTCCTTGCTCTCCATTGAGCAGGCAAGCAGCTTCTCACCGTGTGCAAGCTTTTGTGCTGTCTGTCGCAGCTCTTCATCTTCATCGGGCAGCAGATTGGCATTTTTCAGTTCTTTGATCTGGAAACGCAGGAAATCCTCTTTTTGCGCTGCTTCTTTAATGGTTTTCTGTAATTGCTGATATTCTGTTTCAAGAGAGCAGAATTTATCCCATGCCTCCGCAACGGCTTTCTTTTGCTTCAACAAGCTTTCTCCGCCAAAAGCATCGGTCATTTCAAGCTGCTTTTCTTCCTCGCAAAGAGTGGTATATTCAGCCTGTCCATGTATATTAATAAGTATTCTGCCAAGATCGCGGAGCAGCGCAAGTGTTACAGGACGGAAATTGATGCGCGCGGTATTCTTGCCTGTTCTGCTGCCTTCGCGGCTGAGAATGATATCTTCTTCAGCATCAATATCAAGCCCCGCATTCTGCAAAAGCTCAATAGCCGCAGCAGGGAAGGGAGGTGCAAAGACTCCCTCTACAATGCATTTGTCACTGCCGGAGCGTATGAATTGCTGCTCAAAACGACCGCCCATCAAAAGCCCTACTGCATCGACAATGACAGATTTGCCGGCACCTGTCTCACCGGTCAAAACTGTCAGTCCTGCATCAAAGCCTTGGCGCAGTTTGTCTATCAAAGCAAAATTTTCAGCATAAATTTCTTTAAGCATAATTTCCTCTCAAACCCGGATTTATATGCACAATTCCTGTAAGCGTCTGCAAAGCTCATTCAGGCTATCGCGTTCACGAATAGCAATGATAATGGTATCATCACCGGCAACACAGCCCAAAAGCTCCTTCCAACCCAAACCATCAATGCACGAAGCAACAGCCTGTGCAACACCGGGCAGGGTTTTAACAACGATAATATTCTCGCTGCCTTCAATTTTTTGTATATTATCACGGAACATTCTTTTTGCACGTTCATAGACATTGCCTGCCATCATACCGACAGGGAAGCTGTATCGGAAGGCATTTTCGCCATATGCGATTTTGATAAGCCCCATTTCCTTGATATCGCGGGAAACGGTTGCCTGTGTTACATTGAAGCCGTGCTTTTTCAGTTCATCTGTAAGCTGAAACTGTGTTTCGATATTATTATTCTCGATAATGTCGCGTATGATTTTATGTCTGCCGTTTTTAATCATTTTTAATCCTCCTGCTGTTATTTTATCAATTTATTATTAAGTGTTGTGAAGAAATGTGCAGGTTTTAGTCTGACCAATTTTAGCTTTTTGTCAGATAGTGTGTAGAAAATCTCATCTCCTGTTTCGCAGTCAAAGGCAAATTGACCGTCTGCAATGACACGGCAAGTGCTGTTGCTGCTGAAAAGAATACGGATTTTTGCATCTTCGGGAGTTACTATCGGTCTTGCATAAAGACTGTGTGCAGCAATATGTGTGAGCAAAAGTGCTTTGGTTTGCGGCATTATGACAGGTCATCCGGCAGAGATGGCATATGCTGTTGAGCCTGTGGGCGAGGAAAAAATGAGACCGGAGCATTTGTGCGTGGAGACAAATTCGCCGTTGATTTCTGTGGTGATGCTCATTGAACGATATGAACTACCGCTGTCAAGTACAAAATCATTAAGTGCAAAGTCTTTGTAAATGCATTCACCATCGCGTCTGATTTCAGCATCAAGCAGCGGAAGCTCTTCGATAGAATAATCTTTCTGCAGTATTTGTTCAAGAGATGGGAAGAGCTCTGCTTTTTCCACTTCGGTCAAAAAGCCCATTTTGCCCATATTAACGGTCAGCAGTGGAACATTGTGCTGTACAAGATGGCAAGCCCCTAAAAGTGTGCCGTCTCCACCCAAAAGAATCACAAGCTGGCAATCAGAAAAATCGATATTGCGGCACTCTTCAACGCGATATCCGGGAGTACCTTCGGGTATCTGAAGCTCACATTCACGCGCTGTCAAAAAAGCGCAGACCTCTTCGGCAAGTCTTACGGTTTCATTTTTTTTATAATTAAGAATAACGGCTATTTTCATTCTTTTACCTCTTTGCTTTTATTGATTATATTGTATCACATTATGCATAATAATGCATAATATTTTATGCAAAAAACAGATTTTTTATACAAGAATTTTTATATAGCGTCGAAATGAAAAGGCAGTACCATTTTGAAATGGTACTGCCTGAATTGATATGTCTGTGCTTATTTGACTTCTGCCTTCCAAAGACCGTGGAGATTGCAATATGCAAGCACTGCGATGGGCTCATCATCCTTGCAGATGCTGAAGCAGACTTCGGGAGCATCACCGGGTTTCAGCCATTTGCGCTGATTGCCCTGCTTGGTCTGCAGGCAAACCCATTCAATGAAATGTGCATCAACCATGGGATGCTCAACGGAGCCGATCTTGACCTTGATGCGTCTTTCTTCTCTTTCAACAACGGGAACATGCTTCTCCTGAGAAGCATCCTCGGTGTTGGGGACCAATTCCTTCATTGGTTCGCCGCAGCAGCTGACGGGTACACCCTTATTGTTGGTGAATGCGATGATATTGCCGCAATGATTACAGATAAAGAATTTCAATTCCATGATAAACCCTTCCTTTCGTTTCAAAAGCAAATTGTTTTGCTGATATATTCATTTTATCATTTTTGTTTTCGAAGTCAATAGAATTCAATTCCCAAAAATGAAAAGAACAGCCTTTTTTCAAGCTGCTTCTCATGTCAAAGAAGTCTGACGCAGGGGTTGCTTCGCAACCCCTGCGTTAAAGATTCATTCATACGACTGTTTTTGTTCGGAATAAGTTTTGCGCTTATTCAACCTCATCATCATCGGCGGCATCATCAAGTATGACTTTCTCCAGCTCAAAAGGTGCGCCCTTCAGGGCATTGGGATCGTTCTCCAGAATCTGCTCCATCACCTCGGGCCAGACCTG
The DNA here is from genome assembly GCA_017439615.1 of Bacillota bacterium. Taxonomy (GTDB): domain Bacteria; phylum Bacillota; class Dehalobacteriia; order UBA4068; family UBA4068; genus RGIG3181. The sequence continues at coordinate 2,631 of JAFSIU010000118.1, read as the reverse complement.
CATCATAAATGAATAGCCATCATGCACCCAGCAAAATTGTGTGAGTGATAACTCTCCATTATCAGAGGGATTATAGACGTCAGTATAGTAGATTCCCTCGCAAGTCTCAAGAGGAATGCCACTAGAAATGCTTACCAAATTTTGGTGAAATACCGCACCATGATCACCATCGCGGTTGAATTGCAGAGTCAGCGCCCATTTACCCGAATCTTCAGGTGCATCTTTGATGCGATAGATTATTACTATATTGCCGTTGCTTCCGCCATTCAGAGTCAGCCATATTGGTTCACACCAAGTATCTGCATAAGTAGGAATATAGTAATAGGATAGCTGACTTAAGTCGTTGTTTGCCGAAGAGTTATTCTGCTTTGCCTGCAATATCTCATTATTGGCATTCTCAACGCCATCAAGCAGAGAAAATGCCGGCGGTATATCCTTTGCTGATACATACTTACCTTCTACAATTGTTTTATGCTCAGCTAATGTTGTTGAGTCTTTTTCTTCACCTGCTTCCGTGCAGGCAGAAAGGACAAACAACAAAGTTAAAACTAATAAAATATTAAGATATTTTCTCATTTTCATTTCTCCTTTCATATTCTTCACTAATGCTAATGAAGTGTAGGATCAAAACGCGACAGACAATTATCGCACCAAATATCAGCATATATCCAATTATTATTTCTATCCAAGGAAGAACCCATTATACAATCTTGATTTGGGGTGCAAAAATATCTTACTTTATTTTCTTCATCTATTTCTGATGCATTATAGTCCGGGCTAGAAGCTACTCCTGCAGTATCCGGACAGCCCGGATAGGTATCATAATTCCCTGTTACCTGCGTGGCTCCGTCATTGGCGGAGCAGAAATAATATTCACGGTGGCCAAGACCTGCACGGTGAATTGATTCATAATACGGTCCCCGGGAGAAATCATGCACATGCAGAGGGTCTACAGGGAGCAGCTCCAATTCTTCCACATTGGCGATCGGCGGCATGATCGGCATCATAGGTGCGGTGCTGATATTCTCGGCAATCGCAGCCGTCGGCATAAAAAGACAACAGGTCATAACGCAAACAAGAAGCAGTCTGCGGATTTTTGATTTCATAACAATACCTCCTCAAAAGCTTTTCAGGTGTCATTGAGATTTGGCACATATTCGCCGGGTGTAAAGCCCATTGTAAATACTCCTTTCGGCAGGAACATTTGGAACAGGTTTTGCTTCGGTGTGAAAAGTGAGGAATATTAAGCTGAGAAAATTATAGCACAGAATTCATATTGTTGCAATATATTTATATAATAACATGCTTATACAGGGATTAAGCATATATTTATAATTAGTTGATGTTATTAATTAAAGGTTATTGTTTTTCTTTTGACTGTGGAAACAATAAAAAAGTTCCGGAGATGTTCAAGCAGACAAATCATTGACAATGCCTGTTGTGCTTTTTATAATAGACTGCATAATATTCGGCAAAATAGTTTTAATCGAAATAATTTTGATCGAATTGTCTTTGCAAGGAGCATTGAAATGATAATAGATTTCCATACGCATACCTTTCCTGACAAAATTGCCGCTGCAGCTATCAGCAAAATGTCGCAGGCGGCGCATTGTCGGGCATATACAACAGGAACTGTCAATGAGCTCAAAGCCTCGATGCAGGATGCAGGAATAGATTATTCCGTTATCCTGCCGGTTGCAACCAATCCGCTGAAGGTCAGTCCGATCAATGATTTATCCATCGAAATGACGGGTCGTGATGGGCTCATTTATTTCGGCTGCATACATCCTGATGCACCGAATTGGCATAAAGAGCTTGGCCGCATTGCCGCGGCAGGTATGAAAGGCATAAAAATACATCCTGTCTATCAGGCGACAGATATTGATGATATCCGTTTCCTGCGCATTCTGGCAAGAGCAGGGGAGCTTGGTTTGCTCGTCGTTATGCATGCAGGCGATGATATTGGCTTCCCCGGTGTGGTGCATTGCTCACCGGCAATGATACGCAATGCCTTGCATCAGGTAGGTGATATCAAGCTTATAGCAGCGCATATGGGTGGCTGGAGAAATTGGCAGCAGACAGCAGAGCTTTTAGCTGATACCAAAGTTTTTCTTGATACATCCTTTTCTCTTGCAAGCTTTGAAGCGCTTGACGATGGATATTATGATGAGTCTGCAACCAAACTTTTGCCTGCCGAAGATTTTTGCCGTATGGTAAGGCTTTTTGGCAGTGAAAGAATCGTTTTCGGTACTGACAGCCCATGGTCAGAACAAAAAAAGAGCAGGGATCAATTGCTCTGCCTACCATTGAGCATAGAAGATCAAGAAAATATAATGTATAAAAATGCAAAAGGTCTTTTGGGAATATGATCAAACAAAAAACAGACAGGGTACAGCAGACCTTGTCTGTTTTTTTTGGTGGACGATATGGGGATCGAACCCACGGCCTCAGCGTTGCGAACGCTGCGCTCTCCCAGCTGAGCTAATCGCCCATGCTGTGGATATTTTATATTATCGCCCTTTATTTGTCAATCAAAAAAATAACTCCGGCAAGCCGGAGTCATTTTTTTAGTTTAAGCAGAGCAGACTAGCGAGACTGCTGCTGGCTCTGGATAGTCTGAGAAGCATTGTT
>JAFSIU010000117.1 GCA_017439615.1 Bacillota bacterium | reverse complement strand
CATCGGTACGCAGCTTCCAAGCCAATTGTCCATAGCCGACATCAACGGAAATGACTTTAGCAGCACCATTCTGCAAAGCACAATCAACAAAGCCGCCTGTGGATGAACCTATATCAAGCACGGTTTTGCCTTTCATATCAACAGGAAAGACCTGTAAAGCCTTTTCGAGCTTCAGTCCGCCGCGCGAAACATAGCGAAGAGCCTCCTTGACTGTTATCTGACAATCTTCATCATAGCTCTCGCCTGCTTTTTGTGCAGGCTGACCATTGACAAATACATCTCCTGCCATAATAGCTGCCTTGGCACGATCGCGACCGCTGAAAAAACCACGCTCGACCAAAAGTATATCCAATCGTTGCTTACTCTTTTTCTCACTCATAAAAGCCACCCCGCCTTCTCTGCTGCAGAAATTATGCCTTCCGCAGAAAGACCATATTCATCAAGCAGTTCTTTGCGGCTGCCCTGAGGAATGAATTCACAAGGTAATGCTATATGCTGAATCATAATCTGTTCATTGACAAGAGCTTCTTTTATAAGGCTGCCTAAACCACCGTTTGCAATGCCCTCTTCGATGATAAGAAGCTTTCCGCAGTCTACGGCACTTGCAAGAATTTCTTCATCCACAGCATTGATAAAGCGGGCATTGACAATCTGAACTGACATTCCTTTTTCCGCCAATGCTTCGGCAGCTTTCAAAGCTTCTGCCACCATAGAACCACAGGCAATGATGGAAAAAGCATTACCCTCGCGCAGAATTTCCCAGCTGTTCAGCTTGATTTCTTGCAAATTATTAGCCTTGATGCTTTGAGCAGCACCTTTGGGATATCGAACAGCCACAGGCAGATTATAGCTCATACCAGATCTCAGCATAAGCTGCAATTCAGCTTCATCTTTAGGCGCCATTATGACAAGATTGGGGATTGTGCGTAAAAATGCTAAATCGAATATTCCCTGATGAGTTTCGCCATCCTCACCGACAATACCTGCACGGTCAATGGCAAAAACCACAGGTAAAGCGGGAATAGCCACATCATGCATTATCTGGTCATAAGCGCGCTGCAAAAATGAGGAATAGATTGCACAGACAGGCTTCTTGCCTGCGGCAGCCAGACCTGCAGCAAAGGTAACAGCATGCTCCTCAGCAATACCGACATCGAAAAAACGTTCGGGGAATTTCTCTGCGAAAGCTGCAAGTCCTGTTCCATCAGGCATAGCCGCAGTAATCGCAACGATATCATTATTCTCTGAGGCAAGCTCAAGCAAAGCATCTGAAAAAGCATTCGTATAAGTTCGGCAGGGCTGCTTTTTGCTTTGTCCATCTTCGATATCAAAAGGAGCAACACCATGGAATTGATCGGGATGCTGCTGAGCGGGAACATAGCCTCTGCCCTTTTCGGTTATCACATGAACAAGCACAGGACCACTGTATTGTTTTGCATTTTCCAATGCCTCGCATAAACCCTTAATATCATGCCCATCAAAGGGACCGAGATAAACAAATCCAAGCTCTTCAAAGAAATAGTCGCTCAGAAGCATTGTTTTTAGCATACGCTTGGTTTTGTCAATAAATGCAATCAAAGGATTGCCGAAAAGAGGAAGCTTTGCCAATACTCTTTTGACACCCTTTTTGGTTTTGCCATAGCCGGGAGCAGTACGGATGCGTGCAAGATGCTGCGAAAGAGCACCCACATTATCTGCAATAGACTTGTTATTATCATTCAGGACAACAATCAGCTTGCTTTTGATATCTCCTGCATTATTAAGCCCTTCAAAAGCCAGACCACCAGTGAGTGCTCCATCGCCTATCACAGCAATTATTTCCTCATCAGATCCTTTTAAATCGCGTGCTGCAGCCATTCCGAGTGCTGCCGAAACAGAAGTTGACGCATGACCTGTATTAAATGCATCATATTCGCTTTCATTGATCTTCGGGAAGCCGCTCAAACCGTCCTTTTGTCTAAGGGTACTAAAGGCTTCTGCTCTGCCTGTCAGCAGCTTGTGAGCATAGCACTGATGACCGACATCCCAGACAAGCTTATCTTCAGGAAAATCGAAAACAGAATGCAAAGCAACGGTCAGCTCCACAACACCTAAGGATGATGCGAGATGACCGCCGTTCGATGAAACAATTTCAAGCATATATGCGCGTAATTCTGCAGCAAGCGCCTGTTTTTTTGCAATATCAAAAGCCTTCAGGGCATTATACTCTGAAAGGCTTGCCAATATGGGATATTTGCTCATATCAAGCATTTGGCTCATAACTACCTCTTTTTAAGAAAACGGAATGTAAAAATATATTTCAATCCATATATAATTTTGCCGACTGTAAAAAGAATAGTATCTGCATTGTTAATAGCAAAGCTTTTACCAAAAGCCTTACCCCCTACTGTCAGAGCTGCAACAACACCACTCATCAGCACTGATGGCAGCCAAGCACCGCCATGCGCTGCACTAAAAATAATATTTGCAGCAATCGCAGCACCTACACCACCGGAAAGCGTACCCGCAATATCACCGACAACATCGTTGCAGATATTGGATACACGGTCTGCATTTTTTATCATACCGAGAGCAATAGTCGCACCTGGAATTTTGCGTGATGCCTTAGCATGCAAAGGTGCGGGATTTGCCGCTGCCACCGCAACACCGATGATATCAAACAAAATACCGATAAGGATAATGAACACCAGAAGGATAAATGCAATATAAATAACAGAGATATTGGTCAGAACGCTTTGTGAATATGCTGATAAAAGCGCTGCGATGATAAAGGTGATAAAAGTGATCAGCACAGGAAATTTCCAATTAAATTTTTGTTTGTTTGATGCCATTTTTCTCCTCTTATAAGTAAAAAATGGTATGTGGACTCCCACTGAGTAAACTTTATGGCTTAGGTTCGGCAGGATTTCCCACTATTCTGCCAAACGTCACCGTTCGGCGGTTCCCCTTTAAAGAATAATCTGCGACATTTCTGCCTGCAGGGCCGAATTACCACTTAGTCCATACCTTAATCCCCAGCGGGTGGAGTCAGCCTAGGAGTTTTCCTCCACAGTTAAAGTAATTCCTTTAGTCTCTTTTGCAAACATGGTTTCATATCTGTATACAGCCTTTGGACGAGACCGGTATACAGACCTTTTTACAATCCACCATATTCACTCAAGACAGGCTACACTGTACACAGATTTTATACCGCATACAGGTTTAATCCCAAGCCGTAGTTCCTTTCCGTCCAGAGAAATTCCCCACGTACTTGGGTCTCCACGGAAATAGGGTCGTACAATATGCCATTACTGCCTGCCCTAAAACCTTAACTCCCAGCACCAACCCCCTACTGGCATAAGAAGCCGGCACCAGAAACTTCATCGATGTGCCATTGACGGATTTTTAGGCCCGCCTTCAAAGAACACTCACTGACTAGGATACTGCGCCACATACCAAATCTATTATAACATACAGATTGTTAAATTAAAATAAATACTTTCAAAAAAACAATTCAATACCGAAACACTTTTTATCCAACTGTTTATTTGCCGAAAAGCGATGCAGCTTCTTCCATTTTGGCAATAATATCTGTTCCAAAAGGACAATTCGACATACAGTTTCCGCAAGCGATACATTCTGAGGCATGATGTTCAAGCACTTCATAATGCTCGCGCACTGTTTCAGGAACAAAGCCTTGTGCAAGTGCAAGATCAAGATATTTATTGACGGCTGCGATATCAATTTTAACAGAACATGGAGCGCAATGCCCGCAATACATACAATGACCGCGGAATGCCTGTTTGGGTGCAGATGCAAGCACGAGGCTATAGTCTTTTTCTTGCTTTGAGGCATCAAGATAAGCAAGTGCTGCGTCAATTTGCTCAATATCAGACATACCTGCCATAACAGATGCGTCTGCAGGTCTGTCAAGGCAATATGCTAGACATTGAACGGGAGTCATTGCCTCGCCGAATGGTGTTTGCTTTTCATCAAGCAACAGACCTCCTGCAAAGGGCTTCATAACAGTAAGCGCAACACCTTCATTGCGGCAGATGCTGTAAAGCTGCTCGCGCTTTGGATCAATACCTTCATAAACCACATCAAAGGCATCCTCTTCAAAGAAATGCTCAACATCATCACAAGCCGGCAGCATATCATATGCAGGATTGACGCTGAACATGATAACATCGATCAAGCCTGTTTCTACTGCCCAAAGAGCAACATCTGTATTATGAGTGGAAAGTCCTATGCAGCCAATTATGCCCTGCTCCTTGAGCTCTTTGGCATACTTGATGACTTCGCCTTCAAAAATGATATCGAAATCTTTTTTGTCATCGCAATAGTGTATCATGCCGATATCAACATAATCCAGCTGCATATCCTGCAAAAGATTATTGAAGGAAGCTTTGACCGCTTCTATATCACGGGTACGGCAATATTGCTCATTCTGCCAATCAGTACCGAGATGCCCCTGAATAACAAAGGAAGCACGGGGATATTTCTGCAAAGCCTTTCCCATCTTGCTTCTGACAGCAGGATTGGAAGTATAAACATCAAAGCAATTGATACCCTTTGAAACAGCATAATCAAGCAGCTTTTCACTTGCTTCATAATCAAGGCTCTCAAAGGCTTCGCAGCCCATACCAATGGCGCTGACTTCAAGACCTGTGCGGCCTAACATTCTTTTTTCCATCATCTTGAATAACCTCCGAAATCAAAAATCAAACTGCAGATTTCCACGCAGGAAATCCATCACGGTAACAATAGCTTCACGCACTGTATAATGTAGGAAAAGGGAATTCCAATATGGTGCGGCAATGCCATAAAATTCATAGTCATCACTCGTCTGTTGCGCCAACAATAAAGAACGGAACACATGGAAATTGTTGGTTACAATTCCTATTTTTTTATCCTCTGCTGAAAGCAGCGGCAAGCTGAAGCGGAAATTTTCAGCGGTGGAGGTTGAAGCAGCTTCCAAAATCATTCTTCCCTCAGATATGCCTTTTTGCAGCAATCGACGACGCATGGCCTCTGCTTCGGAGATATTTTCGCCATCCCCCTGACCGCCTGAGCATATCACTTTGGTTTCAGGATTTTCAAGCAGATAGTCTGCTGCGGTAGAGAGCCTTGTATGCAGAGCAAGACTCGGGGTCTCACCATGCACCGCCGCACCGAGAATAATTATACAATCCAGATTCTCGGGTGCTCTATGCAGCATATTTCCTACCACAAAGGCTTCAAGAACAAGGAACAGCGACATTCCCAAAGAAAAAACAATCCAAAACATAGTAATAAACCACTTCGGAAGTGATTTTATTTTTCCTTGATGCCTCAGATACAAATATAAATACCATATAGCGAAAAAGACAGCAAGCACTGCCCACAGCCAGATTTGTGCCAGATGAAAACCGACAAAGAATCCGTGCACCAGATAATAGAGCATGCAGAATACTGCTAACCCCAATAATATCTTTTCGGTAATCTTGCTTTTTGTCATTTCCAACCTCATTAATAATGCTTAAAACATATCGGTAATAAAAGAAAGCTCGCAGGTATTTTTATAT